>JAPSKJ010000071.1 GCA_031177735.1 Nocardioides sp. | reverse complement strand
GATCTGGTTGTCGAAGTCGGTCTCGATCCAGGTGGTGTAGACGCTGAACTCGCCCTCGCCGGTGGGGTTGGAGGCGCCGACGTAAGCGGGGTCCTCCAGGACGGCCTGGTGGAAGGGGATGACCGTGGGCATGCCGTCGACAGCGAACTCGGCCAGCGCGCGGCGCGAGCGCTCGATCGCCTGGGTGCGGTCGCGGCCGGTGACGATGAGCTTGGCGATCAGGGAGTCGAAGGCGCCCGGGATGGTCTCGCCCTTCTCGTAGCCGCCGTCCACGCGCACGCCGGGGCCCTGCGGGGGAGCCCACTGGGTCAGGGTGCCGGGGGCGGGCATGAAGTTGCGGCCGCCGTCCTCGGCGTTGATGCGGAACTCGATGGAGTGGCCGTGGATCTCGGGGTCGTCGTAGCCGAGCTCCTCGCCCGCGGCGATGCGGAACATCTCGCGGACCAGGTCGATGCCGGTGACCTCCTCGGAGACGCAGTGCTCGACCTGCAGGCGGGTGTTGACCTCGAGGAAGGAGATGGTGCCGTCGCGGCCGACCAGGAACTCGCACGTGCCGGCGCCGACGTAGCCGGCCTCCTTCAGGATCGCCTTGGAGGCCTCGTAGAGCCGCTGCACCTGCTCCTCGGTGAGGAACGGCGCGGGGGCCTCCTCGACGAGCTTTTGGTGGCGGCGCTGCAGCGAGCAGTCGCGGGTGGAGACGACCACGACGTTGCCGTGGGCGTCGGCCAGGCACTGGGTCTCGACGTGGCGGGGGCGGTCGAGGAACTTCTCGACCAGGCACTCGCCGCGGCCGAAGGCGCCGACGGCCTCGCGGACCGCGGACTCGTACTGCTCGGGGATCTCCTCCAGCGTGCGCGCGACCTTCAGGCCGCGCCCGCCGCCGCCGAAGACCGCCTTGATCGCGACCGGCAGGCCGTTGGCCTTGGCGAACTCGATGACCTCCGCGGCGTCCTTGACCGGCTCCTTGGTGCCCGGCGCCAGCGGGGCGTTGGCCTTCTGCGCGATCTGCTTGGCCTTGGCCTTGTCGCCCAGTGCGTCGATGGCAGCCGGCGGGGGACCGATCCAGATCAGCCCGGCGTCGATGACCGCCTGGGCGAAGTCGGCGTTCTCGGCCAGAAACCCGTAGCCCGGGTGCACCGAGTCCGCGCCCGACCTGCGCGCCACCTCGATGATCTTCTCGATCGAGAGGTAGGAATCCGCCGGCGTCGCGCCCCCCAGCGAGTAGGCCTCGTCAGCCAGCCGGACGTGCAGCGCATCCCGATCGGGGTCGGCGTAGACCGCCACCGAGCCGATGCCGGCGTCCCTGCAGGCGCGGATCACTCGGACAGCGATCTCACCGCGGTTCGCGATCAGGACCTTCGACAACGGCTTGCTCAAGACGACTCCTGGCCAGTGGGTGCAGTGGTTCGGGGCATACGACAGGCGAGCCGAGTCTAGGGCGCCGGTCGGGGAGCCGACTTGTGATGAACGTCTCGCGCCGGTGAGTGGTCGACCTTCCGCTGGCCCGCGCGATCACCGGGGCCGTGCGCAAGCCGCCACGCTGTTCTCGGGGTAAAGCCCGGCGGGCGCGCCGCGACGTCTAGGCTCGCGTGCATGCCCACCCTGACGCGCGTGCGTCCCGCCTTCCTCGCGGAGGTGGGCCGCTTCATGGCCGTCGGCGGCATCTCGACCGGTGTGGCACTGGTGCTGTTCAACCTGTTGGTCCACGGGTTCAACACTGATGGCGAAGCCCTGCTGGGCGACCACCCGATCGGGGGCTACATCGTCGCCAACACCGTCGGCATGGTGGTCAGCTACGAGCTCAGCCGCGCCTGGGCCTTCCGGCACCGGCCCTCGCGCCACGCCGACGGTGGCCGCACGGCGTACGTCGTCATCAACGCCGTGACCATGGCGCTCCCCGTCGCGTGCCTGTTGGTCTCGCGCAACGTGCTGGGCCTCGACGACCCCCTGGCCGACAACATCTCCGCCAACGTCATCGGTCTGGCCGGCGGACTGGTCGCGCGGTTCTACCTGTTCCGGCGGTTCGTGTTCCACAGGCCGATCTCGATCACCCAGCTCTACGACGACCCGCAGGACGTCCACGCCGACCGCTGACCCGACGCCAAACCGGATCGGTCAGCGACCGGCCCAGAGGTCGGCCCACCGATGGCCGAGGTCGGCGACCAGTGTGCGCAGCAGGGGCAGGCTGACGCCGACCACGTTGTGGTGGTCACCCTCGATGCCGGTCACGAACGCGCCGCCGAGACCGTCGACGGTGAACGCGCCGGCCACGTGCAGCGGCTCGCCGGTCGCGACGTAGCGCGCGATCTCCTCGTCGGTGACGTCGGCGAAGTGCACGGTGGTGCGGGCGCTCGCGGCGACGGTGCGCCCGGTGGCCGTGTCGGTCAGGGCGTGACCGGTGACCAACACCCCGCTGCGCCCGCGCATCGCCTGCCAGCGCCGGGTGGCCTCGGCAGGATCACCCGGTTTGCCGAGCGCCTGGCCATCGAGCTCGAGGACGGAGTCGCAGCCCAGCACCAGCGCGCCATCCGGGACCTCGGGTCGCGGTGCCACCGCTGCGCACTTGAGCTTCGCCAGCTCCAGGGCCAGCTCCGCCGGCGGCAGGCCGGCCAGCTGGTCCTCATCGACGCCGGAGACGATCACCACCGGCTCGACGCCGGCGTTGCGCAGGGTCTTCAGCCGGGCGGGGGACTGGGAGGCGAGCACGAGCGTCGTCACGTCGCTCACCCTAGGGGGCACGCAGCCAACGCCCCTCGAAGACCCCGGACCCCCGTAGACTCAGCGCCCGCGCGCCCGTAGCCCAATTGGCAGAGGCACCAGGTTTAGGTCCTGGCCAGTGAGAGTTCGAGTCTCTCCGGGCGCACCGCGTCGGTCGTGTGGGCCCCCGCGTCAGACGAGGGCGAGGTCCTTGCGCAGCTTCGCGACATGGCCGGTCGCCTTGACGTTGTACTGCGCGAGCTCGACGGTGCCGTCCTCGCCGACCACGATGGTCGAGCGGATGACGCCTTCGACGACCTTGCCGTAGAGCTTCTTCTCCCCGAACGCGCCGTAGGCCTGCAGCACCGACTTGTCCGGGTCGGAGAGCAGCGTGATCGTGAGCCCGTCGCGCTCGCGGAACCGCGCCAGCTTCTCCGGCTTGTCGGGAGAGATGCCGAGGACCTCGAAGCCGGCCGCCTTGAGGGAGTCCAGGGAGTCGGTGAAGTCGCACGCCTGCTTGGTGCAGCCCGGGGTCATCGCAGCGGGGTAGAAGTAGACGATCACCTTGCGGCCGCGGAAGTCGCTGAGGGACACCTCGGCCCCGGCGTCGTCGACGAGGGTGAAGTCGGGTGCAGTATCGCCGGGGGAGAGACGCGTCATGCGGCCCAACCTACCGTCGGGGCCCGACGGTGCGCGGGGTTGGTAGCCTCGGCCCATGGCCACCAGCGACGACCGCACCTCGTCCCTCGAGCGTGACATCGAGGAGGCCCGTGAGCGCCTCGCGGGCACCATCGATCAGCTGCTCTACCGCTCGAGCCCGAAGACCATCGTTTCCCGCCAGGTGGCGTCCGTGAAGGCGGTGTACGTCGACGCCGCGACCGGGCAGCCGCGCACCGACAACATCCTCAAGACGGTGGGTGCGGTCGCCGGCGTCGTGACGCTGATCGTCGTGCTCCGCCGGCTCTCGCGCTGACCCCGGGCTGACTCGATGAGCGACAAGACACCCATCAAGATGTTGCACGACCGCATCCTGGTGGAGCTCGACCGCGACTCCGGCGAGCGCCGCTCGACCGGCGGCATCGTCATCCCCGCCACCGCAGCGATGGGAGCGCGACGACTCACCTGGTCGAAGGTCGTCGCCGTGGGGCCGCATGCGCGAGCGATCGAGAGCGGCGACCGTGTGCTGTTCGATCCCGAGGACAAGGCTGAGGTCGAGGTCGCCGGCGAGGTCTACGTGGTGATGCGCGAGCGCGACGTGCACGCCGTCGCCGCCGATCGCATCGGCGACGAGGCGACCGGGCTCTACCTGTAGACCAGCGCCGGCGACCCGCTCACACCAGACCGGCCGGGTCACCCGCCGAGTGGATCCGGCCCGCGTTGTCGCGGTCCACGGTGAGGTTCTCGCCGGTGACCGGGTCGAACAGGTGCAGCTTGCGGGGGTCGAGCCAGATCTCGGCCTCCTCGCCCTCCCTGATCCGGCTCGCGCCGTCGAGGGAGACCACGAGCTGGGAGCGCAGCGACTCCCCGTCCAGGTCCTTCTCGAGGTCCCGCAGCTGCTGCTGCACCTCCGGTGGCGCCTCGAACGGGATGTAGGCGTACGTCTCGTTGCCGAGCCACTCGACCACCTCGACCCGCGTGCGGAAGGTGGCGCCCTGGCGCCCGGTGCTGCTCGCGATGGAGGCGTCCTCGAAGTTCCCGGGGCGGATCCCGGCGATGAGCAGGCCCTTGCCCTGCGCCTTCTCCGCCTTGTCGGGGGGCAGCTCCACGGTGCCGAAGGGCAGCTTCGCCGACGTGCCGGAGACCTCCACCGGCAGGAAGTTCATCGGGGGTGATCCGATGAAGCCGGCCACGAAGAGGTTGCCGGGGTTCTCGTACAGCTCGCGGGGCGTGGCGAGCTGCTGCAGCACGCCCTTGCGCAGCACCGCCACGCGGTCGCCGAGCGTCATCGCCTCGGTCTGGTCGTGGGTGACGTAGACCGTGGTGATGCCGAGCTGTTTCTGCAGCCGGCTGATCTCGGTGCGCATCTGGCCGCGGAGCTTGGCGTCGAGGTTGGAGAGCGGCTCGTCGAAGAGGAAGGCGTCGGCCTGACGCACGATCGCCCGCCCCATCGCCACCCGCTGCCGCTGGCCACCGGAGAGGTTGCCCGGCTTGCGGTCGAGGTGCTCGGTGAGCTCGAGGGTCTCCGCGGCGTCCTTGACGAGCCGGTCGACCTCGCCGTCGTCCATCTTGGCCAGCCGCAACGGGAAGGCGATGTTCTCGTAGACCGTGAGGTGGGGGTAGAGCGCGTAGTTCTGGAACACCATCGCGAGGTTGCGCTCGCGGGGCGCCAGGTCGTTGACCACCCGGTCGCCGATGCGCAGCTCGCCGGAGGTGATGTCCTCCAGCCCCACGATCATCCGCAGCAGCGTCGACTTGCCGCACCCCGACGGTCCGACGAGGATCATGAACTCGCCGTCCTGGATGTCGATCGAGACGTCATTGACCGCTGGGAACCCGTCGCCGTACCGCTTGACGAGATTCTCGATGGTGATGGCTGCCATCCGGTGTCACCCCTTCACTGCGCCGGAGGTGAGCCCGGCGACGATCTTGCGCTGGAAAATCAGGACGATGACGATGATCGGGATCGTCGCGATCACGGCCGCGGCTGCGAGTAGCGACGCGGGCCGGTTGAACGGGTCGGGCCCGACGAAGAACGCCAACGAGGCGGGGATCGGTCGGGCGGCCTCGGTGGAGGTGAGCGAGATGCCGAAGACGAAGTCGTTCCACGCGAAGAAGAACGTCAGGATCGCCGCGGTGAAGACACCGGGCGCCGCGAGCGGCACGATCACCTTGCGGAAGGCCTGCCACGACGTCGCGCCGTCGACCTGAGCGGCCTGCTCCATCTCCCACGGGATCTCGCGGAAGAACGCTGAGAGCGTCCAGATCGCCAGCGGGAGCGTGAACGACATGTAGGGGATGATCAGGCCCGGCCAGGTGTCGTAGATGCCGAACGCCCGCCACATGTCGAACAGCGGCCCGACCAGCGACACGACCGGGAACATCGCGATCGCCAGGGCCAGCGAGAGCACGAGCCGCTTGCCCTTGAACTCCAGTCGGGCGATGGCGTAGGCCGCCAGTGTCGCCACGATGACCGAGAGCAGGGTGGCGATCAGGCTGATCCCGATCGAGTTGACGATCGCGCGGCGGAACTGGTCGTTCTCCCACACCGCTCGGTAGTTGTCCCAGCCGGCGCCGGTGCCCGCCGAGGGGAAGAACCCCGGATTTCCCGAGGTGATCGACTGCTCGGACTTGAACGACAGCGAGATGATCCACGCCACCGGCAGCAGGCACCACAGCAGGATGACCAGGACGCCGAGGGGGACCCCCATCTTCTTCAACATCTGCTTCACCCCTCCTGCCGGGCGGCGGCCAGGTCGACGCGGAACACCTTGATGATGAGGTAGGCGATCAGCAGCACCGAGAGGAACAGCAGCACCGAGAGCGCCGACCCGAGCCCGAGCTGGAACTGCTCGATGGTCTGGCGGTAGGTCAGGAAGCTGATCGACTCGGTCTGCTGGGCGCCGTTGGTCATCACGAAGATGTTGTCGAAGATGCGGTAGGCGTCCAGGGCTCGGAACAGCACCGCCACCATGATCGCCGAGCGCATGTTGGGGATGATGACCTTCCACAGCCGCTGCCACCAGGTGGCGCCGTCGACCTTGGCCGCCTCGATCATGTCCTCGCTGACCTGCGCCAGCCCCGCCAGCAGCAGCAGCGACATGAACGGCGTGGTCTTCCAGATCTCCGAGATGCAGATGGCGATGACGGCCGACGGCGTCTCGCCGAACCAGTTGAAGTCGGCGCCGATGAACGGCAGCCAGCCGTTGACGAAGCCGTTCTGCGCGGAGAACGCGAACTGCCAGGCGAAGCCCGAGACGACGGTGATGATCCCGTAGGGGATGAGGATCGAGGTGCGCACCACGCCCCGGGCGAAGATGACGCGGTGCATCACCATGGCGAAGATGAAGCCGATGACGAGCTCGATCCCGACGGTGACGACCATGTAGAGCACGGTGACGCCGGTCGTCTGCCAGAACAGCGGGTCGGTCAACGCGGTGACGTAGTTGTCGACGCCGGTGAAGCTGCGGTCGTCGGGGGCGGTCAGCGAGTAGTCGTAGACCGAGAGCCAGATCGCGCGCAGCATCGGGAACGCGGTGACGATGAGCATCAAGATGATCGCGGGGGCGACCAGCTTCTGTCCGAGCCGGTTCTCGGCGCGGCTGCGATCGCTGCTCCTGGCCGGGGTGCGACCGGACGGGGGCGTGGCGGTCTGGACAACGGACGTGGTCACAGCAGGGCCTCCCCACGCAGCACGGCTTGCAGGTAGTCCGCCGACTCGGTCGGTGTGCGGTCGGGATCGACGGAGGTCGGCGAGTGCCAGGTGGCCTGGAGCGCGCCGGAGATCATGGCGTAGTAGGCACTCTTGGGCCTCGGGCCGCCCTCGTCGACGCTGGTGCGCCACAGCTCGATGAGGTCGGCGGGGTAGGACCCCTCGGCGACGACCTGGTCGTAGGCGGAGTTGGTCGACGGCATCAGCCCGTCCTCGAGCGCGAGGTCGACCTGCGCCTCGGTGGAGGTGACGCACTCGGCGGCCTCCATGGCCCACTCGGGATGCTCGGAGTAGGCGCCGACGCCGATGTCGATGCCCCCGATCGGCGGCTTGGAGGGTTGGCCCTCGACCGTGGCGGGGTAGCGCGCCCAGCCGAGGTCCTCGAAGGCCTGTTCATCGGCCGGCCCCCCGGACTCACCGATCAGGCCGCGGTAGTTCTCGTAGACGAAGGTCCAGTTGACCATGAACTCGCCCGGGTCGCTCCACATCGGGCCGAGCACGGTGCCCTCGTTGGACACCGACAGGTCGGACTGTGCGGCGCCGGAGTCGACCAGCGCCTGGATCACCTCGGCCGCCTGACGACCGGCGTCGGAGTCGATCTCGACGCTGGCGTCCTTGCCGGCCTCGGTGTCGCCGACGATCTCGCCACCGGCGCCCTGCACCAGCGCGTTCAACCAGACGACGTACCCCTCGTAGCGGTTCGCCTGGACGCCGACCGTCCCGCCGTTGCCCGCTGCGGCCTCGGTGACCTGCTGCCAGGTCACCGGTTGACTCATGTCCAGACCGGCCGCCTCGGCGAGGGACTTGCGGTACCAGAGCACCTGGGTGTTGGCCCACAGGGGGATCGCGAAGACCTTGTCGTCCCAGACGACCGTCTCCGCGGCGCCCTGGAGGTAGTCCTCGCCGTCGGTGATCTCGGTGGCCTTCTCCTCGGGCACCTCGGTGAGCCACCCGGCGTTGGCGAACTCGGCCACGAACACCGGGTCGAGGTTCATCAGGTCGGTCGAGGAGTCCTCCGCAGCGAGCCGCCGGGCGAGTTGGACCCGCTGGTCGGTGGCGCTCGACGGGAGCACCTGGACGGCGATCTCGTAGTCGCCCGTGCTGCACTCCTCGGCGTACTTCTCGAACGTCGCGACGCCGTCTGGGTTCACGTACCAGTTGAGCACCGGGGTGCCGCTCCCACCGCAGGCGGCCAGCGTGGTCGAGGCGAGCACCCCGACGGCCACGGTCGCGCACCCTGTGCGCCATCGCCGCCCCGGAGCGTGTCGGCGCAGCGGGGATCCTTCAGCGTGATCGTCCACGGATACCTCCGATCATGTGACGAGAGCCACAGTCGCCCTCGTCGGCGACTTTGTCCAGCAACTGGTGCAGCCGGACCATCAGACCGGCAGCCTGCGGCGCACCGGGCACACGGCAGGACCCTCGAGCACCTCGCCGTCGGGGTCGAAGCGCGATCCGTGCAGCGGGCAGTCCCAGGACTGCTCGGCGTCGTTCCAGGTCAGGATGCCGCCCAGGTGCGAGCACACCAGCCGGCCCTGCCCGCCGCGCCGCAGCGGGCGCACCCAGCCGCGCACCAGCTCCACTCCGACCTCGGCATTGATCAGCGCCGCCGAGGGAGTGCCGCTCAGCTCCTGGCGCGACCACGGCTGCAGGGCATCGGCCCACGGCACGTGGCCGCCCAGGACGCGCGCAGCGAGCGCGACCGCAGCGCCTGCACCGCCCGTGATGCCCCACTTGGCGTACCCGCCGGCCACCAGGATGTCGCTGCCGGGCAGCAGCGGCCCGATGTAGGGGAGTCCGTGGTGGGTCTGGAAGTCCTGCGCGGACCACGCGGCGACCTCCTCGGCGGCGGGGTAGTGCTCGTGGGTCCACCGCCGCAGCTGGTCGAGGTGCCTGCTGGTCGGGGCCGAGCGCCCGGTGCCGTGGCCGTGGCCGCCGATGAGGAGCAGCGCGCCCTCGCCGTGACCGGCGGGCGTGTCGCGCAGCGACACGGTCGGGGTGTCGGCGGAGAGGTACATGCCGTCCGGCAGCTCGGGCGACCGGAACGCCAGCGCGTAGGAGCGCGACGGCTTCGCCCGGGCGAAGAACCCGCCGCGGTCGAGGATCGGCATGTTGGTCGCGAGCACCACGTGGGCGGCTCGCGCCGTGCCGGCCGTCGTCTCCACCTGGATCGGCCCGTCACCGCGGACCTTGCGCACCCGCGCTCCCTCCACGAGGGTCACGCCGTGGTCCTCGCCCTGGGCGATGAGCGCCCCCAGGAGCTCCATCGGGTCGAGCTGCGCCTGGTCGGCGAGCCGCACCGCTCCTCGGCTCTCGAAGGGGAGTGGTGGCTGGTCGACCCATTCGACGGCCAGACCGGCCTCCTGAGCGACCCACAGCTCCGCGCGAGCGCGTGCCTCACCGTTTCCCGTCGCCGCGAAGGTGTACGCCGGCCGCCGCTGCACGGCGACACCGTGCTCGTCAGCGAAGCGGGTCAGCCAGGCCTGCCCCTCGCGATGCAGGTCGAGGTAGTGCCCGACCACCGTGGGGCCGTGTCGCCGGGCGAGCTGGGACAGGCGGGTGCCCTGCAACAGGCTGAGCTTGGCCGTGCTGCGCCCCGTCGACCCGGCACCGACCTCGCGCGCCTCCAGGAGCAGGACGCGCTGGCCCGCCCGGGCCAGGAGCAGGGCCGTGGTGGCGCCGGTGATGCCGGCCCCCACGACGACCGTGTCCCACGTCCCTTCCGGGCTGCGACCCGGTCGGGGGTGGTGCGGATGGCGCACCTGCCACAGCGAGGGCAGTGTCATGCCACACCTCGCTCCCACCGGAGCTGCCGGCCGAGCGAAGCGGCGGCTCCCTGGCGTTCGGACGTGCAGGGCAGCGGCTCGGTCGGTCCCTGTGTCTGGGTCGGCACAACGCCGGGAGCGCCCGGGGCAGGCATCTTCTTCGGGCCCATGCAGTAGTCCCTCCGGAGTCTGGACTGTGGTGGTGGGGTACCCCGGCGCCCGGTCCTTTACCGGAGCGGGC
>JAPSKJ010000553.1 GCA_031177735.1 Nocardioides sp. | reverse complement strand
TCGGTCGCCGAGAACACCTCCGACGCGGTCGTCGCCCCACTGGTGTGGGGAGCGGTCGCCGGGGTGCCCGGTCTGCTCGGCTACCGCGCCGCCAACACCCTCGACGCGATGATCGGCCACCGCAACGCCCGCTACGAGCGGTTCGGATGGGCCGCCGCACGGCTCGACGACGTGGTCAACCTCCCCGGCTCCCGGCTCGCGGGCACCGCCACGCTGCTGGCCTCGCCGCCGACAGCGCGGGCCGCCGCCCGCGCCTGGCGCCGCGACGCGGCCGCGCACCCGAGCCCCAACGCCGGGGTCGTCGAGGCCTGCTTCGCCGGTGCGCTCGGCATCCGCCTCGGTGGCACCAACCGCTACGACGGCGACCGGATCGAGGACCGCGCGGTCATGGGCACCGGCCCGGCGCCGGCGCGGGGCGACATCGTCCGGGCGACCGGGCTCGCGCGCCGCGTGGGCGTGCTCTGCGCCGGCGCTGCCGCGGCGCTGAGCCAGGTCCGCGGACGGTGACGGCGGTCGGCTCCCGCCCGCTCGGGCGACGTGCTAGGTTCCGTCCCGAGTCGAAACGCATCCACTGGATGCCAGGGAACTCCGGTGAGATTCCGGGACTGGCGCGCAGCGGTGAGGGCGAGGGCGGCACCACCACGTCACTGGGAGAGATCCTGGGAAGACGGTGCCGTCCGCTGACCCCGAGTCCGAAGACCTGTCGGCTCTCCGTGTTGACTGTCGTCCCTCGCGATCAGGGGCCGCAACCGAGAGGCCACCGTCCCGTGGAGTCCCGCCCCACCGCGGCACCGCCGACCGGCGCCCGACCGCTGGACCGCACCCCCGGGCGCCGCCGACTCCCGGCGGGGCCGTTGGTCGCCGTCCTCCTCGTGGCCTCCGCGGTCAGCGCCATCGCCTCGCTCGCGTTCGGATCCGAGCGGATCCCGGTCACCGAGGTGGTCGCGGCCATCACCGACCGGCTTCGCGGCGAGGAGCCCGGCCCGTGGGACGTCATCGTGTGGGACCTGCGGATGCCCCGCGCCCTGCTGGCCCTGGTGGTCGGTGCGGGCCTGGCCGTCGCCGGTGCCGCGATGCAGACGCTGGTGCGCAACCCCCTCGCGGACCCCTTCCTGCTGGGGATCAGCTCGGGTGCCTCCGTCGGGGCCACCGCCGTGATCACCACGGGTGTCCTCAGCGGGCTCGGCCTGTACGCGGTGACCGGAGGCGCGCTCCTGGGCGCGCTCGGATCGGCCGTCCTGGTCTGGCTGGTCGCTGCGGCGCAGGGCGGCCTGACGCCCTTGCGCCTGGTGCTCTCCGGTGTCGTGCTGTCCTCGGGCCTGTCGGCGATCGCGTCGTTCCTCGTCTTCGTCAGCGACGATCCGCGCGCCGCTGACTCGGTGATGTTCTGGCTGCTGGGCAGCGTCGGTGGCGCGAGCTGGGAGAAGCTCTGGATCCCGGCGCTCGTCGTCGCCGTCCTGGCCGTGGCGGTGCTCGCGATGCACCGCTGGCTCGACGCGATCGCGGTAGGCAGCGAGACCGCCGGTGCCCTGGGCATCAACGTGGCGGCCCTGCGCACCGCCCTGTTCGTCGGTCTCGCCGTCCTCGTCGGGGTGCTGGTGGCGGTGAGTGGCGGGATCGGCTTCGTCGGTCTGA
>JAPSKJ010000552.1 GCA_031177735.1 Nocardioides sp. | reverse complement strand
CACCGAGGCCGTCCACCGCGGCCTGCTCGGGCTCGCCGAGGGGCGTCGGGGGGTCGGGCAACGCGTCGTGCTGTCCGCCGTGGAGCACCAGTCGGTGCACCACGCGGCGGCGTGGTGGGGCGAGCCGATCGTCGTCGGGGTCGATCGCGGGGGGCGGGTCGAGGTCGATGCCCTGGCGCAGGAGTCTGCAGCGCCCGGCACGGCCGTGGTCGCGCTCCAGCAAGCCAACCACGAGGTCGGCACCGTGCAGCCGGTCGGGGGCGTGGAGCCGGCCGCCGGCGTACCCCTCTTCGTCGACGCGTGCGCCTCGATGGGGCGGCTGCCGCTGCCCGACGGTTGGTCCGCAGCCGCAGGGTCGGCGCACAAGTGGGGTGGGCCGGCCGGCGTCGGCGTGCTCCTGGTGCGCAAGGGTGCCCGGTGGCGCTCCCCCTTCCCCCTCGACGACCGCATCGACGAGCGGGTCGCAGGCTTCGAGAACGTGCCCGGCGCACTGGCCGCGGCGGCCTCCCTGCAGGCCGTCGTGGCCGAGCGCGAGGAGGTCGGCTCCCGGCACCGCGAGCTCATCGACCTGGTCCGTGCCGGCGTGGCTGCGCTGCCCGACGTGGAGGTGGTCGGCGACCCGGTCGACCGGCTCCCCCACGTGGTGACCTTCTCCTGCCTCTACCTCGCCGGCGACGCACTGGTCACCGAGCTCGACCGACACGGCTTCGGCGTGGCGAGCGGCTCTGCCTGCACCGCCTCGACGCTCGAGCCGAGCCACGTCCTCGCCGCGATGGGCGCGTTGACCCACGGCAACGTGCGGCTCTCGCTCACCCGGGAGACGACCCGCGCCGAGGTCGAGCGGTTCCTGGCGGTGCTGCCCGAGGTGGTCGGGAAACTGCGGACCGAGGTCGGCCTGTGACGGGCGACCTGCCGGCGGTGGTGCTGGACTGCCGCGGCAAGCCGTGCCCGCTGCCGATCATCGAGCTGGCCCGCCACATCGCCGACGTGCCGGTGGGCGAGCTGCTCGGTGTGGCAGCCACGGACGCGGCCGCCGCCGTCGACGTCCCGGCCTGGTGCCGCATGCGCGGCCAGGAGTACGCCGGCGAGCTGGCCGCCCACGACGGCGTGCCGGTTTACGTGGTGCGCCGGCTGGGTTGAGCCGAGCGGGCGGAATCCCCGGTTAACCGGGGATTCCCGAGCTTCTCGGCCTTTGCAACGCACGAGAAGCGGGAAAGTTGAAGGAGAAGTCCCGCCCTCAGCCGAGGTGCGGCCGCACCTCGGCGGCAGCCTCGTCGCCGTAGGACTCCGCGATGCGGGCGAGGAAGCGGTCGGGGGTGAAGGAGTACTCCTGGGTCCCGACCGTCTCGACGACGTACGCCGCCAGCACGCAGCCCACCTGGGCGGCCCGCTCGAGGCCGAGTCCCCAGAAGGTGGCGGCGAGGTAGCCGGCGCGGAAGGCGTCCCCGACGCCGGTCGGCTCGACCGCGGTGACGTTCTTCGCGGCGGCGACCACGATCGGCGCCTCCCCCGCCCGCAGGATCCGCACGCCGTCGGCGCCCAGGGTGGTCACCTGGGTGCCGACCCGGTCGAGCACCTCCTCGGCGGACCAGCCGGTCTTCTGCTCGATCAGGTGCGACTCGTACTCGTTGGAGAACA
>JAPSKJ010000551.1 GCA_031177735.1 Nocardioides sp. | reverse complement strand
CTCCGGCGGCTCGGGCGGCAGGTCCTCATCCCCCAGCACCTGGTCGAGCAGGTCCTCGTCGAGCCCGGGCGCGTCGAACGGGTTGCGCCGGCGCCGGTGCGGCAGCGCGAGCAGCGCGGCCCGGCGGATGTCGGCGCGGGTGACCTCGTCGCGCCCCGCCCACGCGGCGTGGGCGACGGCGGTGCGGGCGGTGACGATGTCGGCGCGCAGCCCGTCGACCTCGAACGCCGCGCACACCTCGGCGATCTTGAGCAGCGCCGGCTCGGTGAGCCGGACCTTGCCGAGGCGCTCGCGCGCGTCCTCGAGCCGGGCGGTCAGCGCGGCGTCGGCGGCGCGGTAGCGCTCGGTGAAGGCGGCCGGGTCGGCGTCGAAGGCCATCCGGCGGCGCACGACCTCGGCGCGCAGCGCGGGCTCGCGCGGAGCGGCGACCTCCACGGCGAGCCCGAACCGGTCGAGCAGCTGCGGGCGCAGCTCGCCCTCCTCGGGGTTCATGGTGCCGATGAGCACGAACCGGGCGGCGTACTCCACCGAGACGCCGTCGCGCTCCACGGTGACCCGGCCCATCGCGGCGGCGTCGAGCAGCAGGTCGACGAGGTGGTCGTGGAGCAGGTTGACCTCGTCGACGTAGAGCAGCCCGCGGTGGGCGCGCGCGAGCAGGCCCGGCTCGTACTCCACCGTGCCGTGCGACAGGGCGCGCTCGAGGTGGATCGAGCCGAGCACGCGGTCCTCGGTGGCGCCGACGGGGAGCTCCACCAGCCGCACCGGGCGGGTGGTGACGGTCGCCTCTGTGAACGGCCCGTCGGGCGAGGTGGCGGCCGGGTCGGCCGGGTCGACGGAGAACCGGTCGCCGTCGTAGACCTCGATCGGAGGGAGCACCGCGGCCAGGCCGCGCACGGTCGTGGACTTGGCGGTGCCCTTCTCGCCGCGCACGAGGACGCCGCCGATCTCCGGGGAGATCGCGGTCAGCACGAGGGCGAGCCCCATGTCGTCGAGCGCGTCGGCGTCACAGCCGAGGACGGCAGAGAAGGGGTAGGCAACTGGCATGTGAGGCTCCCGCTCGCTTCGCCATGGAATGGACGGGCGCGAGGCCGGTCTTCGGACTTGCCGGGTCCCCTCCGTGGAGGGGCCCGGTTCACCGCAGCGGGCCTGTGCCGGAATCTCACCGGCTTCCCAGATTCTCCCCGCCGGCCGTCCCCACCGTTTCCGATGGCTGGACCGTTGGGGCACCTCGTGCCTTGTGCGCGTCACGATAGCGTCTGCCCGCGTGATCACCGTGGTGGGTATCGGCGCCGATGGCTGGGCCGGCGTGTCGGAGACCGGCCGGGCTTGGGTGCAGAGCGCCGAGGTGGTGCTGGGCGGTCGCCGCCACCTGGACCTCCTCCCCGACCTGCCCGGCCAGCGCCGCGAGCCCTGGCCCTCCCCGCTGCGCGAGGGTCTGCCCGCGCTGCTGGACTCCGTGGGCGCAGAGGCCGCCGGAGGGCACGTCGTCGCGCTGGCCTCGGGCGACCCGCTCGTCTCCGGCATCGCCACGACCCTGGTCGACCTGCTCGGCCGCGAGCGGGTGAGGGTCGTCCCGGCGGTCTCCTCGGTCGCCCTGGCCCGCGCGGCCATGCGCTGGCCCGCGGAGAGCCATGCGGTCCTCAGCGTGGTGGG
>JAPSKJ010000550.1 GCA_031177735.1 Nocardioides sp. | reverse complement strand
CCAGGTCCGACTCGTGGTGCCATGTGACCCGCATGGTGCGGCCTTGGCCGCGGGCGTCGAGGAAGACCTCACCTCTGGCCCGGAGCGCGACGACGCTGGTCATCCCCCGATGATGCGCCTCAACCCGGCGCGGCGCCAGGGTCCGAGCGCAGCCAGCGGTAGACCGCCCGCACCCCGACCGCACGCTCCAGCTCGCGCATCACGCTGCTGAAGAACTGCTCGCGGTAGGTCTCGTCGATGACGGTCGAGACGGTCAGGTAGAGCCCCGAGAACGACGCCAGGAACAGCGAGACCCGGATCAGCTCCCCGGAGACGTTGGGCAGCCAGGGCAGGCTGTGCAGCTGGTCGAGGCCGGTCCAGCTCTGCTGCACCACGTCGGTCATCACCAGCGACCCGAACACCACGAAGAAGGCGAACACACCGGCGGCCAGCATCAGGACCTGGACGGCCTGCACGATGAGGAGGGCGAGGATGAGGTTCCACCGCTCGATGCCGCTCACCTCCGCGTACGCCGCCGGGCCGGCCTCCCGCTGCGCCGGCTCCTCCGCGACGGACTCCGGATTCACCCCGGGGTCCGGCCCTGCCGGCAGGCGGGCACAGCTGGCCTCCAACGGCGTCCCCCGGCACGCGCGCTGCAGGAACGCGACGTCGACGTGGTCGTCGACCCGGTCGACCTCCTCCGGCAGCCGCACCAGGAGGAACGCGGTCGCGATGCCGCCGAAGAGCAGCACCGTCAGCCACAGCGCCCCGGCGCTGAGCCGCGCGGTCATCTCCCAGACCTCGGCGTTGATGAACAAGAAGGTGATGAAGAGCAGGAGCAGCGGCAGTGCCCGCGACATCATCGGCAGCACGCGGGCGAGCGACCCCACGGCACGCTGCAGCGCCCACGCGAGGATGGGCCGGGCCCGGAGCGCGGTCAGGGCGTAGCCCAGCACGGCGAGGCCAGCGATGGTGAGCAGCAGCGCCGGGCCGGAGCCCGGGTCGTCGGAGAGCCAGACGAGCACGGCGCCGGCCGCGCCGGCGAGGAGCACGACGAGCAGCGCGAGCGGGAGCGCCCGCCGCCGGGTGAGGGCGGCGCGGACCGCCGCTCGCTCCTCGGGGACGAAGTAGACCAGCCCGTGCCGGGCGAACCACTCCTCGGTGTCCCGGAGCGGGTCGGCGCTCCGCGGGAAGTCCCTCACCCGCGCAGCAGTGTCTTGGTGCGCACGACGTCGGCGTGCATCTGGGTGATCAGCTCATCGACGGACCCGAAGGCCTCCATGCCACGCAGCCGCTCGACGAAGGCGACCTCCACCTCGACCCCGTAGAGCTCCAGATCGGTGCGGTCCAGCACGTAGCTCTCCACCCGCCGGGTCGTGACACCGTCGAAGGTGGGGTTGGTGCCGACGCTGATCGCGGCGGGGTAGCGCTCGCCGGTGTCGAGACGGGTCAGCCAGCCGGCGTACACCCCGTCGATCGGCGTGGCGGTGAGCGCGTCGGTGGGCACGTTGGCGGTCGGGAAGCCGAGCTCGCGCCCGCGCTGGTCGCCCTTCACGACGAGGCCGCGGACGGAGTACGGGCGGCCGAGCGCCTCCGCGGCGCCGGCGACGTCGCCTGCGGCCAGGCACGTGCGGACGTAGGTGGAGGACCACACCTGCGGCCCGCCGTCGAGCGG
>JAPSKJ010000549.1 GCA_031177735.1 Nocardioides sp. | reverse complement strand
GCGGAAGATGTCGACCAGGGTCCTCGGCGGCGGGGCGAGCTCACCGCGGAGCAGGGGGTCGGTCACGTGCAGCAGGCTCCCGGAGTCAGGTGAACAAGCGGTGTCCGACCCTAGTGGGCGCCGGCGGGTTGGACGGCAGGCGGTCAGTTCGCCTCACCGCCGCGGCGCGCTCTCCATCGTGCGCACCTGCCGCGAGAGGAGCACGAGCACCTCGACGGCGAGCATGACCAGCGCGACGACGACCAGCCAGTCGGTGAAGCCGAGCGCTGAGGCGATCGGCCCGGTCAGGGCGAGCCCGAGCGGCCGCGCCACGAAGGAGCCGACGATGTCGATCGAGTAGACCCGGGACAGCTTGTCGGCCGGCACGTGCTGCTGGATGGCCAGGTCGTAGAACACGTCGTAGAGCTGGAGCCCCAGGCCGTGCAGGAACGCTGCCGCGACGATGACCGCGAGCACCTCGGAGAGCGCCATCGCCAGCGGGAACAGCGGGGTCAGGCAGAGCAGCAGCGCCCCGGCGTACAGGCTGCGGCGTGGCCGCCACCGCAGCGCCACCAGGTTGCCGACGACGAACCCCGCCATCAGGGCGGCCATCGCGAAGCCCCACGCCTCCCGCCCGATCCCCTCCCCCACCACGACCGGGCCGAGCACGTCCTGGGCACCGCCGTAGAGCAGGTGGTAGATGGTCGCCATGGCGATGTTGAGCCACAGCCACGTGTGCCGGAACACCTCCCGGAAGCCGTCACCGAGGTCGGCGAGCATCGAGGTGGCGCCTGCCGGAGCGGCCTCCGCCACGCGGAGGCGGTGGAAGCAGGTCGCCGCGACCGCGAACGTGGCGGCATCGATGGCGACCGCCCAGCCGGGCCCGACGGTGGCCACGAGGATCCCCGCAGCGGCGTAACCGGCCATGGAGGCCGAGGTCTGCAGCAGGTTGCGCGTGGCCACGGCGGCCGGGAGCACGTCGGCCGGAACGGTCAGGCGCGTCATCGCCATCTGGCTCGGCCGGCTCAGCGACGACAAGAAGCCGGACACCGCACCGAGCACGATGAGCAGCGGGATCGTCGCGAAGCCGGCCACCAGCGAGCCGGCGACGAGCGCCTGCACGACGGCGTTGCCTGCGGCGGTGCCCTGCATCAGCACCCGGCGAGGGATCCGATCGCCCAGCACACCACCGAAGAGCGTGGTGACGACCTGGACGAGTGAGAAGGCGGCGACCACGAGGCCGAGCTGGGTGGCCGAGCCGCCGAGGTCGAGCACGGCGAAGGCCAGCGCCACGGGGGTGATGGCGTTGCCGAGCGCACTGGACGCCGTGCCCGTCACGAGGAGCCGGAAGTCGCGATGGCGCAGCGGGGAGGTCGGTCCGGCCAGGCGCACCCGGCCGATCCTGGCGTGGTCGCAGCGGTGCTGGCAAAACAGTTCTTCCCGACCACCCAGCCCCGTCTCAGCGGGATCACAGGTTCACGAGCCACCGTGATGACATGACCGAGACCCCGAACCACCCGGCCGACGGAGACTCCGCGCCGGAGCCGACGCAGCGCATCGACCAGCCGTCCTACATCCCGGCCTACCCGGGACCGTCGACGCCTCCCCCGGCGGGCTCCCCGACCGGCGCCCCGATGAGCGGCATCCCCTCGGTGACCCCGCTCGGCCCGGAGCGACCCCGGCGCAGC
>JAPSKJ010000548.1 GCA_031177735.1 Nocardioides sp. | reverse complement strand
GCCGGTCCACCTTCGCTCCCCTCGTGGCGGCCGTGTCGCGACCGACGATCCGGCCTCCGGTCGTGGAGGTGGTGCGGAACCACGCCTCGAGGGTGAACAGGTCCGGCGGGCTGTCCTGCTTCGTCGATGTGGCGACGCTGCCGGTCGTGCCGGTGAAGGTGGCACCGCGGTTGCTCGTGTCGGAGGGAACGGCTCCCTGCGTGCCACGGACGACGCCCGCGCCGAGCGTCAGCGGGTTGGAGCCGACCGCATCCTCGGCCGGCGTGGTCGATGCCGACGGCTCGCCGAAGCGCCACCAGTGGGTCGGCTCGTCGCCGTGCACCGCCTCGGTGTAAGGGCTCGCGGCACCGCTGGATGCGACGGTGACGTCGACCCACGCCGAGCTCGCCGTCCTGCCACCCGGGTCCCTGGCCTCGACCTGGTAGCGGTGCGTGCTGCCGGGTTGGACGTCGCGGTCGGTGAACGTCATGCCGAGCGGGTTCCAGAAGTCGGCCCGCACCGTGCGCGTGGCGATCCGGCCCGCCGCGGACTTCTCGTCGCGGTAGAGCCGGTACTCCAGGTTCGCGTTGTCGATGTCCTCGTTCGTCGCCCAGCTGA
Source organism: Nocardioides sp. (assembly GCA_031177735.1). Taxonomy (GTDB): domain Bacteria; phylum Actinomycetota; class Actinomycetes; order Propionibacteriales; family Nocardioidaceae; genus Nocardioides. The sequence continues at coordinate 1,081 of JAPSKJ010000548.1, read as the reverse complement.
GCCGGACCAGCCCCGGCTCGGTGGAGGTGGCCTTGAGCGGGTAGGTCTGGTTGAACAGCGTCGGGCCTTCGTCCTTCGGCGCGAGGTCGGCGGTGGCGAACCGGACCAGCCCCTGCTGGTTGGTGCCGTTGACCCGGGTGAACTCACCGCCCATCACGACGTAGTCGTCGTTGCCGGTGACGCTCCACGGGCCTTGGACCATCCCGGTGTAGGCGCCGGCGTTGATGGAGGGGAACCAGGTCTGCATCGAGGGCGTCGGCTGGCCCTCGAAGTTGTAGTAGCGGCGCTGGTCGGGCTCCCAGGTCGCCGTGCCGGTGGCGGCCCGGCTGAAGGCGACGGCTCGGTAGTAGGGGTAGTCGCCGACGCCTCCCGCGCCCTGGGCGACGCCGCCCATGTTCTCGCAGTAGTGGGTGTGGCTCGCGACGTAGACGACGTCGCCCTGCGGGTGCACCGAGTAGCTGTCGCCGTGGCAGTCGGCCACCCAGCGGATGGTGCCGTCCCACTTGATCGCGAAGGTGCCCTCCATCGTGCCGGCCTCGATGCTGGCGTAGGTGTAGCCGGCGCCGTAGAAGGCGTCGGCGTCGGCGGCCAGCGTGGTGATGGCACCGTCGGCGTCACCCTCGCCGTTGCCGTTGTGGATGTGCTCCCCGGCAGGGAGTGGCCGGACGGCACCGGTGATGGCGTCGAACAGCGCGAGCCCGTCCCCGGCGCCGGTCTCAGGCCCGGGGTCGCCGTTGACGGCGGTGAAGGAGCCGCCGGCCGCGATTAGGGAGCCGTCCGGCTTCGCGGTCAGCGCGGAGACAGCCCCGCCGCTGACCGCCGGGGCCCAGCCGAGCAGCGCGCCGGTGTCCGCGTCGAGTGCCGCGAGGTTGCCCCGCGTCTGGTTGCCGACGGACCCGAACGCCCCACCGATGTAGACCGCCTCGTCGGTCACCGCGATCGCCGCGACGCCCCCGTTGACCTGGGGCCGGAACTCCTCGAGGAGCTCGCCGGTGGTGAGGTCGAACGCGGCGAACCTGCTGCGCGGCTCACCGTCGACCTCCGTGAAGTCGCCGCCGACGAAGAGCCGCTGCTGGTCGGG
>JAPSKJ010000547.1 GCA_031177735.1 Nocardioides sp. | reverse complement strand
CCCAACGACCCGGCCTCGCTGCAGAAGATCCTCGAGGGCGGCATGTTCGAGCTGCCCGAGTCGCCGCAGCAGAAGGCCGCGCTGGAGCGGCTCGAGATCGTGCTCGCGCTGGTCGAGGGCTGGGTCGACGAGGTCGTCGCGCTGGCCGTCAACGACCGGATGCCCAGCGCCGCCAAGCTGCAGGAGGCCTTCCGCCGGCGCCGCGCCTCGGGCGGCCCGGCCGAGCAGACCTTCGCCACCCTGGTCGGCCTCCACCTGCGTCCGCGCCGGTTGCGCGACGCCGCCACGCTCTGGGGGTCGCTGCGCACCCGCCAGGGCATCGAGGCCCGCGACGGCGTCTGGATGAGCCCGCACCTGCTGCCGACCTCGGCCGACCTCGACGACCCGCTCGGGTTCCGCGAGGGCGCGGATGCTCCCGACCTGTCCGCCCTGGACCTGGACGAGGAGCTGCGCAAGCTGCTCGAGGGCCCCTCGGACAGCGCTGGCCCCGCCGACGACACCGCCGACGACACCGGCGACTCCCCCAGCGACAGGTGAGCCTGCACGCCGACGCGCTCACGACGCTCACGTCGTGGGTGGCGCCGACACCCGCCCAGGAGCGGCTGCGCCGGGAGTACGTCGCCCACCTCACCGCCCACGCCGACGGGGTGTTCCGCGAGTGCCGCCCCCACCACCTGACGGCCAGCACACTGGTCCTCAGCGCGGACGGGTCACAGGTGCTGCTGACCCTGCACGCCAAGGCGCACCGGTGGTTCCAGTTCGGCGGCCACCTCGAGGCCGGTGACCCGACCCTGCTGGCCGCCGCCACCCGGGAGGCGGAGGAGGAGTCGGGCCTCGCGGGGCTCCGGCTCGACGGCGTACCCGTGCAGCTCAGCGACCACGAGGTGCCTTTCTGCGGCGGCGACACCGGTGTGCACCACCTCGACGTGCGCTACCTCGCGGTCGTGCCGGCCGATGCCGTGCACGTGGCGAGCGAGGAGTCGCTCGACGTGCGCTGGTGGCCCGCCGACGACCTGCCCGACCCAGATGCGGACCTGGTCGAGCTGGTTGCCCTCGCCCGGCACCGGCTTCAGTCGATCTCGGTGCCGTCAGGGTCGTCGGGGTCGCCCGGCTCACCGGTGCCCGGCGGCGGGTCGAGCTTGGCGGCCGCCGACCAGCCGAGCAGGTAGCCCTTGGCCCGCTCGGCGTGCGGGTAGCGGTCGACCCAGCCCCAGAACCGGTCGTTGTGGTGCGGCTCGAAGAGGTGCGCCAGCTCGTGCACCAGCACGTAGTCGACCACCCAGGACGGCATCCCCCGCAGCCGCCCGGACAGCCGGATGCTGCGGTCACCCGGCGTGCAGGAGCCCCACCGGGAGTTCTGGTTGTCCACCCAGCGCACCGACTCCGGGATGGCGATCCCGCCGAAGTAGCGGTCGTTGAGCGCGTGCGCCCGCTTGAGCAGGTCGTCGTCGCTGGGCTTGCGCCGGCGCTCGGACTTCTCGAGCCGGGCCACCATCGCCTCGACCCACTCGGCCTCCTGGGCCCGGGACATCGAGGCGGGGATGAGCACGATGATCCGGTCGCCGTCGCGGTAGGCGGACACGGTGCGCCGGCGCCGCTTGCTGCGGCGCACCTCGACATCGGTCCCGGCCACCATGGCGCCAACCTACTCGGCGCGGGCGCCACGCGGGCGGAACACG
>JAPSKJ010000070.1 GCA_031177735.1 Nocardioides sp. | reverse complement strand
GATCCGGTCGCCGTCGCGGTAGGCGGACACGGTGCGCCGGCGCCGCTTGCTGCGGCGCACCTCGACATCGGTCCCGGCCACCATGGCGCCAACCTACTCGGCGCGGGCGCCACGCGGGCGGAACACGCGCTGCTCCGCTCGGCTCAGACCGTGCCGCGATAGCCGTTGGCCCAGGCCAGCAACCGCTCGCGCGGCCAGGTGTTGACGATCCGGTCGGGGTCGATGCCGACCGCCTCGGCCCGCTCGCAACCGTAGACGAGGAAGTCGAGCTGGCCCGGGGCGTGGGCGTCGGAGTCGATGGAGAACAGGCAGCCGGTGTCACGGGCCAGCTCGAGCAGCCGGGTGGGCGGGTCGCGCCGCTCGGGGCGGGAGTTGATCTCCACGGCGACACTGTGCTCGGCGCAGGCCTCGAAGACCGCCCTCGCGTCGAACCTGCTGCCCGGGCGCGTGCCGCGGCTGCCGGTGACCAGCCGGCCGGTGCAGTGGCCGAGCACGTTCATCCGCGGGTCGGCGATCGCGGTGAGCATCCGCTGGGTCATCTCGCGCTCGTCCTGGGCCAGCTTGGAGTGCACGCTGGCGACCCGCACGTCGAGCCGGTCGAGCATCTCGTCAGTCTGGTCGAGGCTGCCGTCGAGGTTGATGTCGACCTCGATCCCCTTGAGCAGGGTGAACTCGCCGCCGGAGGCCTCCAGGTGGCGGTTGATCGCGTCGACCACGTCGAGCTGCTTGGCCAGCCGGGTGGCGCTGAGCCCGTTGGCGATCGTCAGCCGCGGCGAGTGGTCGGTGAGCACGAGGTAGTCGTGGCCCAGCTCCATCGCGGTCATCGCCATCTCCTCGATGGGCGACCCGCCGTCGGACCAGTCGGAGTGGGAGTGCAGGTCGCCACGCAGCAGGGCGCGCAGGTCGTCGCCGGCGCCGCCGGTCAGGTCGCCGCCGTGCTCGGCCTCGAGCGTGGCCAGCCGCTCGGGCATCTCCCCACGCAACGTCGCGGCGATCACCTTCGCCGTGCTGGCGCCGACCCCGGGGATCTTCGTCAGCGTGCCGGCCTCCGCCGCGGCCCTCAGCTCCTCGGGAAGCAGTGGAAGGATCGCGGCGGCCGCGTTGCGATAGGCCTTGACCTTGTAGGTGTCCTCACGCCCCCGCTCCAGGAGGAACGCGATCCGGCGGAGTGCCGCGACCGGGCCGGCGTCGTAGGTCATCGAAGCTCCCGAAGGTCGAAGTATTTCTCCTCCACAGCCGGTGGAGTGGCGTCCGCGCAGGTCAGCGCTGCGCGGAGGGCGGACGGCGGCGCCCACTCCACAGGGCGGTCCCCGCTTCGCCACCGGTCATCCACGGTCCACCCCCGGTTCTGCACACCTCTCTCCACAGGATTGTCCACAGGCAGGGGAGAACGGCCGTTGACCGCGCTCCGCGCGGCTCCTAGGTTCGTGGGCAGACGGGGCCCCCGGGGCCGGGCGACCTTCGCAAGGGGAAGGCAAAGGTCGAGCGGCACCGGGGGCATCGTCATCACCGGGGCGGCGCCATCATCGCCCACGGAACACCGGCGGGCGCTTCTCCTGGACCGCGCGGATCCCCTCCTGGAGGTCCTCGGTGGCCAGGGTGACCGGCTGCGCCAGGGCCTCCCACTGCAGTGCGTCGTCGATGCTCGCGTGCCGCGAGCGCAGCGCGACCGTGGTCAGCCGGCTCGCGACGGGAGCCGTCCGCGCGATGCCCTCTGCTGCCGCGACCGCCTCCTCGACCAGTCGCTCCGGCTCGACCACCCGGGAGACCAGGCCGATCCGCAGCGCCTCGTCGGCGTCGACCAGGCGGCCGGTGAGGAGCAGGTCGCGGGCGTGCGCCTCACCGACCACCTCGGGGAGGAGGTGGGTGCCGGCCATGCCCGGGTGCAGGCCGAGCTTCACGAACGGGACACCCATCCGGGCACCCGCCGCGGCGAAGCGGAGGTCGCAGGCCAGCGCGACGCACAGCCCCGCGCCGATGGCGGCGCCGTTGATCGCCGCGATCACCGGCACCTCCAGGCGCCGCACGGAGAGCCAGGAGCGGTAGAACGCCAGCATCCGGGTGCGCAGCTCATCGACGCTCGCCCCCGGCTCGCCCGCGAGCCACGCGGTGTTGCCACCGGAGCAGAAGGCGGTGCCCTCCCCCGTCACCACGACGGCCCGCACGGTGGGGTCGGCGACCAGCTCGTCGACGGTCGTGACCCACGCGGAGGTCATCTGCTCCGACATGGCGTTGCGCTGGTCGGGGTTGTCCAGGGTCAGCAGCGCGACGCCCTCGGCGGGCCGCTCCAGTCGCAGATGGGCTCGACTCATGCCCGACATCCTCGCAGCCGAGCGTGCGGCGCGCCGTGGGGCCAGCGCGACATGCGCGGTTGCGTACCGTATGGTCGAGTCGGTCCGGTGCTACCACCGGGCTCCGGCGGGCTTCCCCATACACACCCCGTCGCGACGACCACAGTGAAGATAGGCAAGGAGGCCGTCATGGCGGAGACCTGGAGCGGCGAGTTCTACTGCGTGAAGTGCAAGGAGAAGCGCGAGGCCACCGGCGAGATCAAGGTGAACGACAAGGGCACCAAGATGGCCAAGGCCGTCTGCCCCGAGTGCGGCACCAACCTCAACCGCATCCTCGGCAAGGCCTGATCTCCCCCTCGCAGTAGTTCGTCTACACGAGACTAAGACAGCGGCGTCGCTCGACCATCACGGTCGGCGGCGCCGCTGTTGTGTCGTCGGCGCGCGCTGTGGATGACGCCGGCGCCGGGCGTCCTGACCGGGTCACACTGCCGGCATGGCGCTCCGTCTCCGTCCCGGTCTGGTCCTCGCCCGCCGCGACGCCACCCATCTGCAGGTGGGCCTCGAGCCACCGCTGTGCGCCGTCCTGCCGAGCACGGCTGACGTCCACCGTCTCCTCACCGCCCTCGCCGACGGCGTCCCGGTCTCCCCGGCCACGCCAGAGGGCATCCGCGCGCTCCAGCAGCTGAGCGACGCCGGCCTCCTCGTCGATGCCGCCGTCGCCACCGCAGACCCCCTCCTCGCCCTGCAGTACGCCGACGACGCGGCGGCCCGGATCGCCGCACGCTCCGCGGCATCGGTCGCGGTGGACGCGCCGGCGGGCCTGCGTCAGGCGGTCGAGGGCATGCTCCGCGCCGCCGGGCTCCGCACCGGCCCGAGCACCGCGCCGTCGATGCTGGTGATCGCCGACGACGGTCCGGTGCGCCGCGACCGGCTCGATGCTGCGGTGCGCGACGGCCTGCCGCACCTGCTCGTGGCCGGCGGCACGAGCGGATGGTCGGTGGGGCCGTTCGTCGTCCCCGGCGTGACCGCGTGCGTCCGTTGCGTCGATGCCGCGCTGGCCGAGCACGACCCTCGGCGGGGCACCGTGCTGGAGCAGGCCGCCCGGGCGCCGGCTCCGCCGACCGACCCCGTGCTGCGCTCCCTCGCGCTGGCGTGGGCGGTCCGCGACGTACGCTCCTGGATCGACGGCGACCGGCCCACCACCTGGTCGGCGAGCGTGAGGATCGGGCCGGTCGGCGCTCCGCAGACCAGGGCGCACGCACGCCACCCGCACTGCGGGTGCGCCTGGGATCTCGTCCTGCGGGCGGGCTAGTGCCGTGCTCGCCGACGGAGGCGGCGTCGGTGGGTGCGGAATTCCGCCAGGACCTCGGGCGCGCCGCGGCTATCGTCTGCCCCGTGGCATTGCGCTTGGTGCAGGTGAACGTCAAGGCACGCGACGAGGTCGCACTCGGGCAGTTCTGGGCCGACGCCCTCGGCTGGGACGTCTCCAGCGAGGGGCCGTGCGTGGTCAACGTCGAGCCGCCCGGCCTGACCTGGCCCGACCCGTCGGCCATGTTCGTCGACGTGGTGCGGGTGCCCGACCCGGAGACGGTCGACTACCGCGTCCACCTCGACCTGGCCACCACCTCGCCGGAGCATCAGGCGGAGTGGGTCGCGCACCTGGAGAGCCTCGGCGCGACCCGCGCCGACGCCGACCGAGGTGACGTGCCGTGGACCGTGATGACAGACCCGGAGGGCAACCTCTTCCGGGTGCTGGAGCCGCGGCCGCTCTACGCCGACACCGGCCCGATCGCCGCGGTGGTGGTGCACTGCGCCGACCCGCGCGCGATGGTGGCGTTCTGGGGTGAGGCACTGGACTGGACGGTGCACGAGGTGACCGACGACCTCGCGCGGATGCGGTCGGCGGCCGGGGTGGGTGCGTACCTCGAGTTCGTCCGGCCCGCCGGCCCCACGGTATCGACGCGCGTCCACCTGGACGTGAAGCCGTACGCCGGTGACGACCAGCACGCCGAGGTCGCGCGGCTGCACGCACTGGGCGCGCGGAACATCGACTTGGGTCAGGGCGACGACGCGTCGTGGCGGTGCCTGGCGGATCCGGAGGGCAACGAGTTCTGCGTGCTCTCGCCGGGCGGGTGACGGCGGGCTCTCACCGGCGCTCACCACCACTCCGAGTCGAGCTTGCCCTCCATGGCGCGCAGGTGCTCGCGGGAGCACACCTCGCAGAACCACTTGACGCGGCCGCGCTCGACGGCCGTGGTCCAGGTGAGCAGGACCAGCGGATCGCTCTCGGTGCGACCGCAGTAGTCGCAGACGCGGGGCTGATCGGCCGTCATGTCGTCAATGTAGGCCGGCCCCCGGTTCTTCGCCGCCGAGAACTGGCGTGCCCGGCGCCTGGAGTCGAGGGCCCCGTCTCACCGAAATGGCGAACGGCCCGCCGGAGCTGCTGCTCCGACGGGCCGCCCGTGACATCCCCGCGATCTGGGGAGGATGGCCGCCGCCGCGTGACAAGTGCGGTGGCGCCCACACTGTTCACAGCGCGCGAGCGAGGGCCAGACGCGCCTGCTGCGCCGCCTGCTCAGCCTTGCGGCTGAGGCGACGAGCGCGAGCCAGCTGGTGGCCGCGCCGCAACTGTTGCGCCTCTCCCAGGCGCGCGGACATTTGCGCGCGTGCGAGGTTCTCGTGCATGAGTGACATGGTGATGCTCCTGATTCGGATCTTGGTCATGGAAGTGGTGGGTTTCTAGGTCGGGGAACGGTGCGGGTCGTGGTCCTGGCCGCGGGGTCAGGCGGCGGCGTCGCTCTTGCGGGGACGGCCGCGGGGCCGCTTGCGTGGGATCACCACGCCCTGCAGGAACAGTTCACCGCCCCAGACGCCCCAGGGCTCGCGCCGCGTGAGCGCGCCGTCCAGGCACATGGCCTGCACGGGGCACCCCTGGCACAGGGCCTTGGCGAACTCCACGTCGCTCGGCGACTCGGCGAACCACAGCTCCGGGTTGTTCACCCGGCACGGCAGCAGTTCCTCGTCGAACCGGCTGGCCCGGTCGTGCAGGCCACCCAGGGTCAGCGCGTTCGCGTCGTCGACGACCGGGTCTCTCTCGAGAACGCTGGTCATAAGTGCTTCCTCCTCTCCTTGTCTTGATCGCGGGTTGTGTCATGGGGAGATACAAAAAGGCCGCGGATCCCGGGTTTCGGGTTCCGCGGCCTGGAGGCTGCCGATCGTGGTGTCAATTGATCGGTGGACTCCAGGCAGGGAGACCCGTGGCGTTGACGGTGGCGTCGAAGCCGCGCTTGGCGGTGCCGTTGTGAAGAGCCACCTCACCCTGGGTGAGCGGACGCACGCAGACGCCGGTGGTCGCCGGGGTCCAGGTGCGGTGAGCCGTCTCGAGGGAGATGTGGCCGCGCGCGGGCATGCCGAAGGAGGACGGGATCATCGCCGTCGTGCTCGGGATCAGCATCGTGTTCATTGCGGGGCCACCTCCTTCGGTGTTTCGGGCGCCGGAGTTGTCAGGTCCGTGGTGCGCGGTTGTGAGCAAGTGAGAGAGACGCTATCGCGCCGCGGTTGTCATGGGCAAACTATTTAATGACTGATTTCTCAACGATTTTCTGCCATCCCCCGGCATGCCCCCATCAGGCCGACTCGGCGACCACTGCGAGCACGTCCGCGCCATAGGCGTCGAGCTTCGAGCGGCCCACCCCGCTCACCCGCAGCAGGTCGTCGAGCGAGCCGGGCCGCCGCTCCGCGATCGCCTCCAAGGTGGCGTCGGTGAACACCACGAAGGCCGGCTTGCTGATGGCGTCGGCGGTCTCCTTGCGCCACGCCTTGAGCCGGGCGAAGAGCTCCTCGTCGTACGGCGCTGGGCACCCCTCGTGGCGGCCCCGCTTCTTCTCCGTCGCGCTCGCCAGCGGCTGGCCGCAGCTCTTGCACATCCGCGCCCCGCGCGGTGAGGCCGAGCGCGAGTGGAGCTGGTCCTGCGGCAGCAGCGGCGCGAGGAAGCGGGACGGCCGGCGGCCGGCTCGCCCACCCGGCTGCCGCGCAGCCGCCCACGAGCAGATCAGGTCCACGCGAGCACGGGTGACCCCGACGTAGAGCAGGCGGCGCTCCTCCTCCACCGCCGCGGGCGTGTCGGCATAGGTGATCGGCAGGGTGCCGTCCTGCAGGCCGCAGAGGAAGACCGAGTCCCACTCCAGCCCCTTGGCGGCGTGGAAGGTGGCCAGGGTGACGCCGTCGGCGACGGGTGCGTGCTGCTCGGCCGCGCGGCGGTCGAGCTCGTCGACGAAGGCCGCCAGCCCACCACCGGCCGCAGCGAACTCCCCGGCCTGGTCGATGAGCGCCTGCCAGGACTCCCACCGGTCCCGGGTCTGCCCGCGTGCGGTCGGCGGCTGCTGGGTCCAGCCCATGCCGGCCAGGGTGGCGTGGACGGTCTCGAGCAGGTCCGCCGACTCATCCGCGCGCGCGGCGCCGCGGATCCGGGTGACGGCCTCACGGACCTCGGGACGGTCGAAGAAGCGGGCAGCGCCGCGCACGACGTACGGGATGGACCGCGCGGTGAGCGCCTCCTCGAAGTTCTCCGACTGGGCGTTGATCCGGAACAGCACCGCCATCTCCGACCATGGCCGCCCGTCGGCGTGCAGCCGTTCGGCGTGGGCGGCCACCGCCTCCGCCTCGGCCACCTCGTCGGGACGCTCGCGCAGCTCGACCTCCGGTCCGGCCGGCCGCTGCGCGCGCAGCTGCACGCCCTGGCTGGCGGTGCCCTCCAGCAGCGTGTTGGCGGCGGCCACCACCTGCGGGGTGGAGCGGTAGTTGCGGACCAGCTCGACGCTCACCGCACGCGGGAACTTCTTGGGGAACTGGCGCAGGTAGTCGGCGTTGGCGCCGGCGAAGGAGTAGATGGTCTGGGCCGGGTCGCCCACCACGCAGATCTCGTCGCGCCCGCCCAGCCACAGGTCGAGCAGCGCCGACTGGATGGGCGAGACGTCTTGGAACTCGTCGACGACGAACCACTTGTACTGCCGGCGCACCTGCGCGGCGACGGCCTCGTTGTCCTCCAGCAGCGCGGCGTTGAGGAGGAGGACGTCCTCCATGTCCATCCGCCCCTGGCTGCGCTTGACCTCCTCATAGGCCCCGAAGACGCGGCCGACCACCTCCGGGTCGGCGTTGTTGACCTGGCGGCCGCGACGAGCGGCCTGCTTGGCGTAGTCGTCGGGGTGGACGTTGCTGACCTTCGCCCACTCGATCTCCGAGGCGAGGTCGCGCAGCAGGGCCTGGTCGGCCTGGAGCCGGTGGCGGCGGGCCGCCGCGGCGACCAGGCCGAGCTTGGACTCGGTCAGCGTCGGCAGCTCGGTGCCGTGCACGTGCGGCCAGAAGTAGCGCAGCTGGCGCAGCGCGGCGGAGTGGAACGTGCGCGCCTGCACCGCGCCGGCGCCCATCTGCCTCAGCCGGGAGCGCATCTCACCGGCCGCGCGGGTGGTGAAGGTGACGGCGAGGACCTCCGTGGGCGCGTAGACGCCGGTGGCCACGCCGTAGGCGATCCGATGGGTGATCGCCCGCGTCTTGCCGGTGCCGGCTCCGGCCAGCACGCGCACCGGACCGCGCAGCGCCTCGGCGACCTTCCGCTGCTCGGGATCGAGCGCGTCGAGAAGCGCGACGGGGTCAGCCATGGGCGGGGAACAACTCCTTCACGAGGGTGGTTGGATCGGGTGACGACCACCCTAGATGCCGGAGGGGACACTCCCGATGCCCGCAGTCGAGACCGCGACCGTGACGATGTACAGCACCAGCTGGTGTGGCTACTGCCACCGCCTGAAGAGCCAGATGGACCGCGAGGGGATCGCCTACACCGTGGTCGACATCGAGCAGCAGCCGGACGCCGCGAAGCTCGTGGAGGAAGTCAACGGCGGCAACCAGACCGTCCCCACGCTCGTCTACCCCGACGGCAGCGCGATGACCAACCCGTCGCTGGCGCAGGTCAAGGAGAAGCTCGCGTCGCTCGCGGGCTGACGCGCGCCGCTCACCACTGCCCGGGTAGTGGGCCGCCGTACCACGCCTCGATCAGGGAGCGGCTGATCGAGACGCCGCTCGGCAGCCGGATCTCGCCCGACTCCGCCTGCGCCCGCAGCTCGGCGCGGGTGAACCACGCCGCCTCGGCCATCTCACGGGGGTCGCAGGTGATCGCCGTGCTCTCCGCGCGCCCGACGAAGCCGAGCATCAGGCTGGCCGGCAGCGGCCAGGGCTGGTTGCCGAAGTAGGACACCTCGCCGACCCGCACCCCGGTCTCCTCGGCGACCTCGCGGCGGACGGCGTCCTCGAGGGTCTCCCCCGGCTCGCAGAACCCGGCCAGGGTCGAGAAGCGCCGCTCCGGCCACCGCGGGGCCCGACCGAGCAGGCAGCGCTCGTCGGCGGCGCCCGGCTCGCCGTCGGTGATCAGCATGATCACCGCCGGGTCGGTGCGCGGGAAGTGCCGGTGCCCCTCGGCGCAGACGCGCTCGTGGCCCTCGGCGTCGGCCACCAGCGGCGACCCGCACCGGCTGCAGAAGCGGGTGGCGCGGTGCCACTCGGCCACGCCGATCGCGTGCAGCAGCAGCGGCCCGTCAGCATGCCCACCAGCCAGCAGCGGCATCATCCCGCGCAGGTCGACCCACGCCTCGGGCGGGTCGCCGGCGGCGTACTCCCGGTCGAGGAGCACCGCGAAGTGTGCAATGCCGTCGCGCTCGCCGAGCAGCACCCGGTCGCCCGCCGGAGCCTCACTGGGCCTCATCCAGGCCGGCGCTCCCTCGACCGGCCGGACCCGGTTGCCGGCGACGACGAGGACCCGCGTCGTCGGGTCGGACCAGCGTCGGTCGACCCAGTCGCGGTCGCTGCGCCTCAGGCCCAACCGGTCGTGGGCGCCACGGGAGAGCTGCTCATGGACGTGAGGCACGTCCCACACGCTACTGCCGGGCAATACCTGTGGCGGGACCGGTGTTGCACCGGCGTGGAGGTGCTCGACGCGGTCGTGATCGGAGCCGGCCAGGCCGGTCTCTCCGCGTCGTTCCACCTGACGCGGCGGGGCATCGAGCACGTCGTCCTCGACGCCGATGCGTCCCCGGGTGGCGCCTGGCAGCACCGCTGGGACTCGCTGAGCATGCACGACGTGCACGGGGTCGCGGAGCTGCCGGGCAGCGAGCCACCGGTCGGCGACGGGCGCGCGAACGAGGTCGTGCCGGCGTACTTCGGTGGCTACGAGCGTGCCCACCACCTGCCCGTCGTGCGGCCGGTGCGGGTCGAGCGGGTCGAGGACGGCCCGGGCGAGCTGCTCACGGTGGTCGCCGGCGACCGCACCTGGCTGACCCGCACGATCGTCAACGCGACCGGCACCTGGAGCCAGCCGCACGTGCCGTTCTACCCCGGGATCACCGAGTACGCCGGCGTGCAGCTGCACACCCAGAACTACCCCGGCCCCGCGCACTTCGCCGGGCGACGCACGCTGGTCGTCGGCGGTGGCGCCTCCGCGGTGCAGTTCCTCGGCGAGCTGGCCCCGATCACCGAGGTGCTGTGGGCGACCCGCCGACCTCCCGTGTGGCGCACCGACCGGTTCACCCCGGAGGCCGGCTCGGCCGCGGTGGCCCTCGTCGAGGAGCGCGTGCGCCAGGGGCTGCCGCCGGCCAGTGTCGTGTCGGTGACCGGGTTGATGCTGCGCCCGCAGGAGGAGGCGGCCCGCCAGCTGGGCGTCTACGACCGCCGGCTGCCGATGTTCGAGCGGCTGGAGCGCGACGGGGCCCGGTGGCCGGACGGCCGGTTCGAGCGGCTCGACGCGATCGTGTGGGCCACCGGGTTCCGGCCGGCGATCACGCACCTGGCGCCGCTCCGGCTGCGCGGGCCGGCCGGCGGGATCCAGCTCGACCGGCACGGCACCACCGCCGTGGTCGATCCGCGCGTGCAGCTGGTCGGTTACGGCCCCTCGGCCTCGACCATCGGCGCCAACCGGGCCGGCCGGTACGCCGCCCGGGGCGTGGCGGCCTGGCTCAGCCGGGCTGGGG
>JAPSKJ010000546.1 GCA_031177735.1 Nocardioides sp. | reverse complement strand
GAGCGGATCAGCACGATCAGCTCGATCTGGTCGTGCACCCGCTGGCCGTCCACGGCGGTGAGGATGTCGCCCTCCTCCAAGCCGGCCGCCTCGGCCGGGCTGCCGGCGTTGACGTCACGGACCTCGGCACCCGACGTGGGCTCCTCGACCGCCCCGACCTGGGCGCCGATCACGGGATAGCGCGCCTCGCCGGTGGTGAGGATCTGCTCGGCGGTGATGCGGACCTGCTCGACCGGGATGGCGAAGCCGACACCGATGTTGCCGCCCTCCCCTGCGAAGCCGCCGTTGGTGGCGATGGCGGAGTTGACCCCCACCACCTGGCCGAGCAGGTTGACGAGCGGGCCGCCGGAGTTGCCGGGGTTGATCGCGGCGTCGGTCTGCACGGCGTTGATGTAGGAGGAGTCCTCGTTGGTGTCGCCGGTGGACACCGGTCGCTGCAGCGCGCTCACGATGCCCGCCGTGACGGTGGAGCTCAGCCCGAGCGGCGAGCCGATCGCGACCACGCTCTCCCCCACCCGCAGCGCATCGGAGGAGCCGAGCGAGGCGGGCTGCAGGCCCTTCGCGTCGGGTGCGGAGAGCACGGCCAGGTCGTAGGTGGGGCTGCGGCCGACGACGGTCGCCTCGTAGACGTTGCCGTCGTTGTCGGTGATCGAGATCGGCCCGTCGTTCTCCGCGGCGTCGGCGACCACGTGGTTGTTGGTGACGATGTGGCCCTGGTCGTCGAGCACGAAGCCGGAGCCGGTGGCGCCCTGCTCCTCACCCTCGAAGGCCGCGGTGATCTGCACCGTGGAGGGCAGCAGCGCCTCCGCGACGGCGACGACCGAGGCATCCTCGGCCTTCACCGGGGCCGGCACCGCGTTGCCCTGGCCGGTGGAGCCCTGGCCGATCTGGCTGCTTGATGCGTCGTCGCTGCCGTCGTAGAGCGCCGCTCCGCCGAACCCGCCGGCCAGGCCGACGATGAGGGCCATGGCCGCCAGCCCGGTCGAGCGCCAGCCCGCGCCCCGGTCGGAGGCCGGCAAGGCGCGCGCGGCAGGGTGCTGGGTCGTCAGCGGAAGCGTGGGGTGGCTTGCCCACTGCCCCGGCGCCGGCTGCGCGGTCGGCGGAAGCCAGGACGCGGCGCCGGGCTGCGCGGGCGGCTGAGGGCGCAGTGGCGGCGGTGGAGGCGGCGGACCCTGCGGGCCTGCCGGCGGCGGCCCGGACGGCGCCGTCATCGGCGGCGAGGTGGGGCGGTCCCACGTCAGCGGCTGGGTGAGCTCGCCGTCAGGGGCGGGGTGGGCAGCCGGATCGCTCGCGGGGCCGTCGTGGTCGTGCGTCACTCCCTCATTCTGCCCGACGGCACCTGGGTGGGCGTCTGGGTCGGGGTGGTGATGGTCGCCGTCGGCAGCGGCCGGTCGGGCGTGGGCGCCGAGGCGGGGGCGGCCCCGAGCGCGAGCACCCCCATCATGGCGGCGCCGACAGCACCGCCGCCGAGTGCGGCGAGGCCGACCGTCGTACGCCGCGAACGGTGGTCGTGCAGGGCGAGGTAGACGTCGCCGGGCGCACCGGCCGCGGCCAGCAGCGAGCCCTTCAGGGAGTCGGGGGCGGCCGAGGCGTCGGGGTCGTAGGCCAGGCAGGCCAGCCGACGCTTGAGCCAGCCCTCCCGCTCGACCTGGTCGCGGCAGACGTGGCAGGAGTGCACGTG
>JAPSKJ010000545.1 GCA_031177735.1 Nocardioides sp. | reverse complement strand
AACGCGCGCGACCACCTGTCGTTCTCCGCCGGCCGGCACTTCTGCCTCGGCGCCGCGCTGGCGCGGATGGAGGGCGAGGTGGGGCTGCGGACGTTCTTCGACCGGTTCCCGGACCTCACGCTGCTTCCCGGCGCCACCCGGCGCACGACCCGGGTGCTGCGTGGTTTCGAGCGCCTGCCCGCTCGGCTCGGCTGAGGCGCGGCGAAGGCGTCCCACCGCTGGCCGCCGGCTCAGCCGGATCCGTCAGCGGGCGCGCCGCACGCCCAGCTCGTGCACGCAGGCGGCGCCGAGCGCGGTCCACACCTGGACCAGTGAGCGCAGGTCGAGGCGCACGTCAGATCACCTGCAGCGCGATCACGACGATGACGGCCAGCGCCCCCAGGCCCAGCAGCAGCGCGGCGAGCGGAGGCAGGCCCCGGCGGCGGACGTCCGTGGCGCGGTGGCGCCCGATCGCGGGGGTCTCGCTCATGGTGACCATCTCCTGGCGCCGGGAGTGAGCAGCCGGCGGAGTCGTCGCCGGTGAGACGGAGAAGGCCGCCCGCCAGGACGCCAACGCGGGCGCATGCAGGGGCGGGACGGCGAGAGGGGCGGTGCTGGGGCCCGCGTTGCGGGGGCTCGCCGCCGTGGTGGCAGGTCGTTCCATGTGTGTCCGTACCCACATCCGCACGCGCGTTCACGTCCGGCCATCCGGCTGATGCACGGACCGGTGGTGCACACCGTCGCGGTCGTCGGGTTCGCCGCCGCCGGGCTCGTGGGTGCGCTGCTGGCCGCAGTGGTCGCCTTCGGGCCGTCGTTCCTGTTCATCCTGCTCGGCGCCGCACACTTCGAGCGGCTGCGCCCGGCCCCCACGGTGCGGGCCTTCCTCGATGGCGCCGGCCTCGCCGCGATCGGCGCGATCTTCGGCTCCGCGGTGCCGCTCGCGCTCGCCCTCACCCACGCCTGGCAGCACGCCGTCCTGGCGGCCGCCGCCCTCGCCCTGCTCGCCCTGCGGCGCGGTGTGGTGCTCACCCTGCTGGGCGCCGCGGCGGTCGGGCTGGTGATCACCGTCGCGGGTGGCTGGCCCGCGCTCGGCTCAGAGCGGCCGGACGTCGTCCGCGTCGGAGGCGAAGTCCTCGAACCGCCGCACGATCGCCGCCGGATCGCTCACGACCACCCAGTGGTCGCCGTCGATGCGGTGGGTGCGCAGGTGGTCGACGTATGGCACGGGCGCCTCGCGCTGCAACCGGTTGCCGACGAATGGGTCGCCGTCGGGCGCGAGCACCTGCACCGGCACGGTCACCCGGTCCGGGTGGGGCCGGGCGAGCCGGCCCAGGATGTTGGCGCGGTAGAGCTCGAGCCCGTTGCGGACGTCACGAGCGGGCCGCGGCGGTCCGGGGAGCAGCCGGCTCATCACCCCGGTGGAGACCGCGAGCTCCGGGAGGACCGGCACTTGGAAGGCGGCGATGTAGGAGGAGCGGAGCAACTGGCTGGCCGTCGCGAGCGGGTGGTGGCGCGCTCCGCGCAGCCAGGCCGCCGCCATGTCGAGGTGGGGCCCCGAGATGCTGGTGAACGAGCGCAGCCGAGGCGCGACCGCGGGGTCGGCCACCGCGTGCCAGCCCTGGATCGAGCCCCAGTCGTGGCCGATCAGGTGGACCGGCTCGTCGGGGCTGGTCGCGTCGGCCACGGCGACGAGGTCGTCCACGAGCTGGC
>JAPSKJ010000544.1 GCA_031177735.1 Nocardioides sp. | reverse complement strand
GAGCTCGGCGGCGGGTACGGCGGCGTGGGCGCTCGCGGCGGCTCGGACTCGCTCACGCGGGGCTGTCGCCGAGCGCCTGCTCGACGCGCTCGACCTTCGCGGTCAGCTGCCCGGTGTAACCGGGCCGGATGTCAGCCTTCAGGACGAGCCCCACGCGCGGGGAGACCTCGGCGACGGCGTCGACGGCTCGCTTGACCACCGCCATCACCTCGTCCCACTCCCCCTCCACGTTGGTGAACATCGCGTTGGTCTCGTTCGGCAGGCCGGACTCGCGGACCACCCGGACGGCACGGGCGACGGCCTCGGCGACGCTGCCGTCGGCGTCGGCGGCCCCGCTGGGGCTGATGCTGAAGGCGACAAGCATGGCCCCACCCTAGTTCGGCGCGACGGACGCTCCGGCGCACCCAGGTGACCGGCGGGTAATGTGCGCCGGGTCACCGATGATCGGAGGGTCCCGCATGACGCAGTCAGTGTCTGCACTGGCCGACCAGCTTGGGCTGCCGGAGAGCCGGCTCACCGCACTGGCCGGCTACGACGCCAGCCAGATCGCGACGCTCGAGCGTGCCGTCGCGACGGCTATGCGCGAGGAGGACGCGGCCTTCGACGCCGCCCTCGACGAGGCACTGCGCTTCGTGCCGCGGCTGTTGCGCGGAGCCGCCCGTGGACTGCTCTTCCCTGGAGGCGGCCGTGGCTGACCTGGCGAGCAGGATCGAGGTCACCAAGCTGGCCCGCGAGCTGCGCACCGACGAGGCCACGTTGGCGTTCCTCGAGGACCGTGCGCCCGCTGAGCTGCGCGAGCTGCGGTCAGCGGTGTCCGACGCGATGTTCGCGCGGCACGAGGAGCGGGTGACCCGGCTCGCCGGACTCAGCCGGATGCTGCCGGTGCCGTTGACGGCCAAGATCGCCCAGCTCGCGCTCGGCCCGATGCTCAGCGCACGGGTGGCCGGTGTGATGGATCCGCGCGAGGCGGCGAAGCTGGCCGGCCACCTGGATCCGGCGTTCCTGGCCCAGCTGTCGGTCTCCCTGGAGCCGAAGCGCGTCGCGAGCCTGCTGGCGCTGCTCCGCGACGACCTCGTCGTCGACGTCGGCCGCCGGCTGCTCGACGCCGGCGAGCACCTGGTGCTCGGCCGGTTCGTGGCGGTCGTCGACACCGCGGTCGCGCTGCGGGTGGTCGACCGGGCCTCGGGCAACGACCTGCTGCAGGTCGCGTTGTTCACCGAGGAGCCGGCCGCGCTCGGGGCGATCGTGCTCGCAGCCGAGGACGCCGAGCTGGCCGGGGTGGTCGAGGCCGTGGTCGAGGCGCAGGCCTACGACGCCGTGGCCGGTCTCCTCGCCTCGCTCTCCCCCGAAGCGTGCGCCCGGCTGGTCGCCCAGGTCGCGGTGCTGGACGACGACGCCTGCGACGCCCTCGTCGAGGCCGTGGCCAGGCACGACGTGTGGCCCCAGATCCTGCCCGCCCTGGGGCAGGTCGACCGGGCCGAGCTGGCGGCGCTCGTCAACGTGCCCTCGACGCTCGACCCCATCCTCACCGACCGGGTCGTCGAGCACGCCCGCGAGCTCGACGAGGGGGCTGCGCTCGCCCACGTGCTGCTCGCCCTCGACGAGGAGCACCGGGCGGCGCTCAAGGCGTCTCAGCGGCTCGCCGACCCCGCGGTCCAGGAGTGGCTCCTCGACCACGCGGGCGACACGC
>JAPSKJ010000543.1 GCA_031177735.1 Nocardioides sp. | reverse complement strand
GAGCGCACCGCCTTCGAGCGGGACCGCGCCCGGGTCGTGCACGCGGCGTCGTCGCGCCGCCTGGCGGGCAAGACGCAGGTGGTCGGTCCGCAGTCGCACGACTTCGTCCGCAACCGGCTCACCCACAGCCTGGAGGTCGCCCAGGTCGCCCGCGACCTGTCCCGGGCGCTCGGCAGCCATCCCGACCTCGCCGAGACGGCCGCTCTCGCCCACGACCTCGGCCACCCGCCGTTCGGGCACAACGGCGAGGGGGTCCTCGACGAAGTGGCGCAGTCGTGCGGCGGTTTCGAGGGCAACGCCCAGACGCTGCGGCTGTTGACCCGACTGGAAGCCAAGACCTTCACGGCCGACGGCCGCTCGGCCGGCCTGAACCTCACCCGCGCCACCCTGGATGCCTGCACGAAGTACCCCTGGCCCCGCGGTGAGGTGCCCGGTCCCAAGTTCGGGGTCTACGACGACGACCTCCCGGTCTTCACCTGGATGCGTGCACCGGGGACGGGCCACCGGCTCTGCGTCGAGGCACAGGTGATGGACCTTGCCGACGACGTCGCCTACTCCGTGCACGACGTCGAGGACGGAGTCGTCGCCGGTCGCGTCGACCTGACCACGCTCGACCACGCCGCGGTCGGAGCGGCGGTGCGCTCGCTCTACCGGGCCGACCTCGACGACGACGCCGTCCGCGACACGCTGGCGGATCTGCGGCGCGTGGGGTCGTGGCCGACGACAGTCCACGACGGCTCCCGCCGCAGCCTCGCGGCGCTGAAGAACCTCACCAGTGACCTGATCGGCCGGTTCTGCGGGGCGGTGCAGCAGGCGACGTACTCCGCGACGGGTGAGGGCGGCGCGTTCGTCCGCTACCGCGCCGACCTGGTGGTGCCGGACCACACCCGCCGCGAGATCGCCGTGCTCAAGGGCATCGCGGCCCACTACGTCATGCAGACCGACGACCGGCGTGCGGTGATGGCTCGCCAGCGCGAGCTCCTCGCGGAGCTCGTGGCCGTGCTCGTCGACCGTGCCCCCGATGTGCTCGATCCCGCCCACGCCGACGACTGGCGCGCGGCGACCGACGACGCCGGCCGCCTGCGGGCGGTCGTCGACCAGGTCGCCTCGCTGACCGACGCCAGTGCCGTCGCGTGGCACGAAAGGCTGGTGTGATGACCGACCCGCTGGTGTGGCTGCCCTTCGACCCCTCCGAGCTGGGCGACCCGCCCGTCCGGTTGCGCTATGAGGTGGTCGACCCGACCCAGCACGTGCCGCCGAGCGTGGGGGAGGTGGCGTTCTACGTCACGCCCTACCAGATGCGCCCGACCGTGGCCGACGTGCTGCCGAGGATGACCTCGCTGCGGGTGGTCCAGACCCTCTCGGCCGGTGTCGACAACATCCGCCCCCGCGTGCCCGAGGGCGTGCTGCTGTGCAACGGCCGCGGCATCCACGACACCTCGACGGCCGAGCTGGCGGTGCTGCTGACGCTGGCCAGCCTGCGCGGCATCCCGCGGTTCGTCCGCCAGCAGGACCGCGGTGAGTGGCGCGGAGGTCTCGAGGCGTCCCTGGCCGACAAGCGGGTCCTCGTCGTCGGGTACGGCGCCATCGGCCGCGCCATCGAGGACCGACTGCGCCCGTTCGAGTGTGTCGTGGTGCCCGTGGCGCGCACGGCGCGGGACGGCGTGCACGGGTTCGCCGACCTGCCCGCGCTGCTGCCCAC
>JAPSKJ010000069.1 GCA_031177735.1 Nocardioides sp. | reverse complement strand
CTCTGGCGCCAGATCAGGTCCGTCGCGCCGTCCTCGAGCTCCATGGTCTCCGGCTCGGGCAGCATCCCCTCGTAGTCCACGGTCTCCAGCGACCGGGCCGCCTCGACGAGGCTCTCGCGGCTGATGCCGTCCTCGGACTCGGCGGCCGCCTCGAGAGCGGCGAGCAGCGGATAGCTCCACGACCAGCCCACGGTGTAGCCGTCGTTGGGTTGGTCGAGGTCGCCGAGCGCCTCACGCATCGCCTGGTGGCCGGGGGTGTCACTGCCGAAGGGCAGGCCCGGCGCAGCCTGGTGGTACATCGCCTCGAGCGCCGGGGCGGCCGGCGTCTGGAGCAGGGCCGGGTTCCAGGTCGGGCTGGACCCCACGAACATGCCCTGGAAGCCCTGCTGCGCGGCACCACCGATGATCGTGGCGAGCTCGGCGGGGCCGGTGGTGACGAACACCAGGGACGGCTTGTCGGCCAGGATCTTCGCGATCGCCCCGGCCTGGTTGTCCTGGCCCGGCGGGGTCTCGACCTGGGTGAACTCCAGTCCGTTGGCCTCGGCGGCGAGCTGGACCCCGGCCGCGGCGTCCTTGCCGTAGTCGTTGGGGTAGCCGATCGCCATCACCGTGCCGCTGGCGCCCTGCTCGACGGCCCAGTCGACGCCGTTGGCCGCCTCGAAGCAGTAGTTGGCGCCGGAGGCGAGGATCTGCGGCTCGAAGTCCCAGGCCGAGTTCCACGAAGCCGGGACGCCGATGACGTTGTCGCTCTTCATGTCCTCGAGGATGGTCAGCGTCTGTGAGCTGCCGAGGGTCTGCGCGAGCGCGAGGATCTCGTCGCGCATCTCCTGGTACTTGCGGTTGTGGATCTCGGGGTTGTACTCGGAGTCGGCGACGTACTCGGTGACGTTGACGTCGTAGCCGCCCACCCCACCATCGGTGTTGACGCGGTCCCAGAACGCCTTCTGAGCGGCCGTGATCGGCACCGCCAGCGGGGCGAACGGCCCCTTGGTGAGGTCGGAGATGGTGCCGAGGTAGATGCAGCCGTTGTCCTCGTTGACCGCGTCGGGGCACGGCTCCTCGGAGACGCCCGGGCCGCCACTCGCGCTCTCGCCGCTCTCGCCGCTGTCGCGACAGCCGGTGACGGCCAGGGTCGCGACCGCGGCGAGCGCCGCGATCTTGAGCATCGGTCGGTTCCTCATCGATGCAGGTTCCTTTCTTCCGTGGTACGACGCCCCGGGCGGGCCGTCGTCGAGTCGAGCTCGATGTCGCAGGCGGGGCGGGTCAATAGGAGAAGGGCCAGCCCTTCCAGTAGTTCCGGATGCGCAGCCAGATCCCGTAGAGGCCGCGTGGTTCGAAGATCAGGAAGCCGACGATCAACAGGCCGTAGAGGATCGCCTCCAGCTGGAACACCGACAGCAGGCCGCCACCGGTCGCCGACTCGCTGATGAACGGGACGACGTGGGCGAGCTCCTGGGAGATCCGCGGCAGCGCGGTGATGAACAGCGCGCCCATGATCGAGCCGGAGATGGTGGCCACTCCCCCGATGAGCACCATCGCGAGGTACTGCACGCTGAGCAGCAGCCCGAACGCCCCCGGCTCGAACACGCCGATGACCGCGTAGTACATCGCGCCCGTCACGCCGGCGAAGAACGACGACAGTGCGAATGCGAGCATCTTGGTGCGCGTGATGTCGATGCCGATCACCTCGGCCGCCACGTCGCGGTCGCGTACCGCCGCGAACGCCCGCCCCACGCCCGAGCGGGTGAGGTTGCGTGCGAGCACGGCGAAGACGATCAGGAAGACCAGGGCCAGGAAGAACTGTCGCTGGGCGCGCGAGATCTCCAGGCCGAGCAGCATGCCGCTGGCGTTGAAGTCGATGCCGAGGATCTCCAGCTGTGCGCCGCGCCGCCCGACGCCCGGGCCACCGGTGAGCGAGTCGGCCTCCCGGAACACGTGGTCGCCGAGGAAGACCAGACCGAGCGTCACGATCGCGAGGTAGAGCCCGCGCAGCCGCACCGCGATCGGACCGACCAGGGCCCCCAGCAGGGCGGCCACCAGGCCCGCGGCCGGCAGCCACACGAGCATCGGCAGGCCGTAGCCGACCACGCTCGCGTCCTCCGACCCGCCCAGGATCGCGCCGGTGTAGGCGCCGACGCCGATGAAGAACGCGTGCCCCAGGGAGACCTGTCCGGCGTAGCCGGTCACCAGGTTGAGCCCGATCGTGCCCACCGAGGCGATGAGTCCGAGTGTGAAGACCAGCAACAGGTCGTCGGTGACCAGGAACGGCACGAGGAACGAGACGACGACCAGCGCGATGGTGGAGCGGCGTTTGGCCGGGGTGTTCAGCAGCGCCAGGTCCTGGGCGTACGACGTCCGCAGCCGCGGGCGCCCGCGCACCGGACGATGACGCGTCGGGCCGGGGGCGGTCGCCACCGATGCGGGGCGGGGCGAGGGACTGCTCGTCGGCGTGCGCGAAGGGGTGCTCATACCCGCTCGACCTCCTTGGTTCCGAACAGCCCGTACGGGCGGACGAGCAGGATCACGAACATGAGGGCGTAGGGCGCGACGAGCGCGAAGTTGGCGCCGAGCCAGGGGGCCACGTCGGGCTGGTAGACGGCCGTGAGGGCCTCGATCATCCCCACCGCGAGCCCGCCGATCACCGCACCGGGCACGCTGTCCAGGCCGCCGATGATGATGGCCGGGAGCGCCTTGAGGGCGATCAGCCAGGTGCTCTGCTCGATGCCGACGCTGCCCGAGGCGATGAAGGTGCCGGCGATCGCGGCCAGGCCCCCGGCGATCGCCCAGGCGAGGGCGAACATCACGCCCACCCGGATGCCCTGCGCGAGCGCGGTCTCCTGGTCCAGCGCGGTGGCGCGCATCGCCAGCCCGGCCTTGGAGTAGCGGAAGAACAGGGCCAGGGCGACCAGCGTGACGGCGGTGACCGCGATCAGACCGAGCCGCTGGTGGGTGATCGAGACGCCGCCCGCCTCGAGCAGGTCGTTGCCCCCGGGGTACTCGACCGGCTTGGCCTGGCTGCCGATGTAGCGGTTGGCGAGGACCCGCAGCACCACGTCGACGCCGATCGTGATGATCGCCAGCGTGAACACCGGTTTGCCGACCATCGGGCGCAGCGCCAGCCGCTCGACGATCGCCCCGAGCAGCGCCCCGCAGGCCACGGCGGCGCCGAGCGCCGGCCAGAACGGCCACCCGAACTCTTCGCTGAAGTGATAGCTGAACAGTCCTCCGCACACCATGAGTGCCGGCTGGGCGAAGCTGATCACGCCGGTGGCCTTGAAGATCATCACGTAACCCAGCGCGAGCAGTGCGTAGATCGCGCCCTGGCCGAATCCCGTGACCAGCGCTTGCAGCAGTGTCGTCATCGGCCCGCCCCCACCGTCTCGGAGTAGAGGCCCTCGATGAGCTCGGCGAACTGATCCGCGATCGCGGACCGCTTCACCTTCTGGGTGGCGGTCAGCTCGCCGTCCTCATGATCGAGCTGCTTGGGAAGCAGGGCGAAGCGCTTGATCGTCTCGACCTCGGCGAACCTCCGGTTGGTCTCGTCGACGATCCCCTGGACGAGCTTGCGGACCTCCGACTTCTCGGACAGGTCGCGGTAGGTGGTGAACGGGATCCGCTGTCGCTGCGCCCACTCCCCGACGGTGTCGAGCTCGATCCCGATCAACGCCGTGAGGTACTTGCGCCGGTCGCCGATGACGATCGCCTCCTTGATGTACGGGGAGGCCTTGAGGTGGTTCTCGATCTCGCTCGGCGCGATGTTCTTGCCGCCTGCGGTGATGATGATGTCCTTGATCCGGTCGGTGATCCGCAGGTGCGTGCCGTCGACCCACTCCCCCACGTCGCCGGTGCGCAACCAACCGTCGGCGTCGATCGTCTTCGCGGTGGCCTCGGGGTTGCGCCAGTAGCCGGCGAACGTGCCGGGATGGCGGGTGAGCACCTCCCCGGTCTGCTCGTCGAGCCGCAGCTCGGTGCCGACCTGGGGCTCGCCGACCGTGCCGAGCACCACCCGGCCGGGGCGGTTGCCGGTGGCGATCGCGGAGTTCTCGGTCATCCCGTAGACCTCGTGCATCGGCACGCCGATGCCCATGAAGAACTTCAGCACCTCGGGGGCGATCGGGGCGGCGCCGGAGGCGGCGTAGCGGGCCTTGCCCAACCCGAGCCGCTCGCGGAGCGGGCGGTAGAGCACCAGCCAGCCGACGGCGTACACCAGGCGGGTCGCGAGGGTGTGCCGACCGCGGTTGGCCACCAGGGTCGAGCCGATCCAGTCGGCGGCCTTGAGCCACAGCGCGAAGTTGGCGCGCTTGAGCCGGGAGGCCCCGCTCATCCGGATGTGGACGCCGGCGACGATCTTCTCCCAGATCCGCGGCACCCCGAAGACGATCGTGGGCTGTACGTCGCGCAGGGCCTGCTGCACGGTGTCGATCGACTCGGCGAAGTTGACCTGGGTGCCGGACGCCGCGTTGAGCCACACCGTGAACGCGCGCTCGGCGACGTGACACAGCGGCAGGTAGGAGACGATCAGGTCCTTCGGCGTGGCCGTGACGAAGCCGCTCCCCTCCTGCCGGAAGATCGAGGTGGCGAACTCGATGTTGGCGATCGTCAGCATGGCGCCCTTCGGCGGCCCGGTCGTGCCGGAGGTGTAGACCAGCGTGGCGACGTCGCCGGGCTCGGCCTCGTCGACCAGTCGGTCCACCGCGCCGGGGTGCTCGGAGCGGTGCGCCGCGCCGAGGGCGAGGAACTCCTCCCACGACATCAGCCGTCGATCGGTGTAGCGACCGGTGATGCCGCGCGGCTCGATGTAGACGATGTGGCGCAGGTCGGGGAGGTCGTCGACGACCTCGAGCGCCTTGTCGACCTGCTCCTGGTCCTCGGCGATGAGCACCGCCGCCCCGGAGTCACGCAGCACGTGCAGCACCTCTGCGGCGGGATTGGTGGGGTAGAGCCCGACGGTCACCGCGCGGATCGCGACGGTGCCGATGTCGGCGTAGAGCCACTCCCGGCGGTTCTCGCTGTGCACGGCGACCCGGTCGCCCACACCGGTCCCGAGCGCCAGCAGGGCGTGCCCGACGAGCACCGCGCTGTCCCAGTAGCCGGCGCAGGTGACCTCCTCCCAGACACCGAGGTTCTTCTCCCGCAGCGTGACGCGGTCGGGCGTGCTGCGGGCGTGCTCCCGGACCCGCCGGGGCAGCGTGCTCTCCGGCGTCCAGCTCGTGCGGGCGCCTCCTGCGGCCACGAGTGAGGAACTGCTCATGCCTGGGCCTCCTGCTCAGCGGCCGGGTGGACGAGGGACTCGGGGTCGTCGGTGTCGGCAGTGCCGAGGTAGGCCCGGATGACGTCGGGGTGCTGCTGGATCTCGGTGGGAGTACCCACGGCGATCGGCTTGCCGAAGTCGATGGCGAGGACGCGGTCGGCGAGGTTCATGACCAGCCCCATGTCGTGCTCGACGAGGATCACCGGGATGTGCAGCTCGTCGCGGATGTCGAGGATGAACCGGGCCATGTCCTCGGTCTCCTCGCCGTTCATGCCGGCCACCGGCTCGTCGAGGAGCAGCAACCGCGGCTCCATCGCCAGCGCCCGGCCCAGCTCGATGCGCTTGCGGATGCCGTAGGGCAGCATGCCGACCGGCAGCTCCCGGTAGCCCTCGATCTCGAGGAAGTCGATGATCTCCTCGACCCGGCGCCGGTTGCTGAGCTCCGCCGTGCGGGCGCGCCCCAACCAGGCGACCGCGGAGGGCCAGCCGTAGCCCAGGTGTCCGTTGCGGCCGAGCATGAGGTTGTCGACGACGCCGAGGTTCTCGAAGAGCTCGATGTTCTGGAAGGTGCGGGCCATGCCGCGCTTGGCGATCCGGTGCGGCGCGACGCCGCGGATGTCCTCGCCGAGGAACGACACCGCGCCCGCCTGCGGGCGGTAGACCCCCGAGAGGACGTTGAAGATCGAGGTCTTGCCGGCGCCGTTGGGACCGATCACGGCGAACAGCTCGTCCTCGAGGACGTCGAAGGTGACGCCGCTGAGCGCCTTGACGCCGGAGAAGCTGAGCTCGACGTCGCGCAGGCTCACGACGGGCGTGCCGCCGGGTGTGCTGTGGGGTGTGCTGTCCGGTGCGCTGTCGCGGCGGCCCTGGATCGTGGTCACGACAGCCACCTCTTCCGGCGCTTGTAGTGCTTGATATCGCGGTAGGACGTCGCGAGATCGCCGCGACCGAGGTAGAAGTCGCGGATGTCCTCGTCCTCGAGCAGCTCGGCGGCCGGCTTGTCCATCACGACCTTGCCGTGCTCCATGACGTAGCCGTGCTCGGCGATCGAGAGCGCCATGGTGGCGTTCTGCTCGACCAGCAGCACGGTGGTGCCGCGCGCGTTGACCTGGGCGATGATGTCGCGGATCTGCCCGACGATCCGAGGTGCCAGCCCGAGGCTCGGCTCGTCGAGGAGGATCAGGTCCGGCTTGGCGATGAGCGCCCGACCCATCGCGAGCATCTGCTGCTCGCCTCCGGAGAGGTAGCCGGCCGTGCGGCGGCGGCGCTCCTTGAGGATCGGGAAGAGCTCATAGACCTCCTCGATCGCCTCGGTGAGCCCGCCCCGGCGGGTGTGCCCGCCGACCCGGAGGTTCTCCTCCACCGTGAACTCGGCGAACACCCGACGACCCTCGAGCACCTGGCCGAGGCCCGCGCTGACGATGCGGGGGGCGTCGAGGTGGTGGATCGGCGTGTCGCCGAGGTGGATCTCACCTTTGGTGATGGCTCCGTCATGGATGTCCAGGAGCCCGGAGAGCGCCCGGAGCAGGGTGGTCTTCCCCGCGCCGTTCGCACCGAGCAGCGCCACGATGGCGCCCTTGGGCACCTCGAGGCTGACTCCACGTAGGACGAGGATGACGTCGTTGTAGACGACCTCCACGTTGCGGACCGACAGCACGGACCCTCCCTCGCTAGCGTCACCACCACCGGATGCGGCGTAGTGTGACCGTCGTCACGCTGATAGTTGCATACTGTGTGCCAGTTCTTCTGCAGAAAACGTGGCGAAGTCGGCGGGTCGAGAGGAAATCCACATGGCGAGCGGGGTCGACGGCCGGGTGCGGCGTGGGCAGCTGACGCGCGAGGCGATCCTGGATGCCTACGTGGCACTGATGCGGGAGGGCTCGTTGCGTCCTCCGGCCGCGGCGATCGCGGAGCGCGCCGGAATCCCGCTGCGCACGCTGTGGGCGCACTTCAAGAACACCGAGAACCTCCTCGTGCAGGCGGTCGACCGCTGGATCAGCGACGACGACCAGCACCGCGGCTCGGTCGACCCGGACCTGCCGCTCGACGAGCGGGTCGCGCGGTTCTGCGCCGAGCGCGTGCGACGGATGACGAACATCGGGCCCGCCGCGGCCGCCGCGGCGCTCGCCGACCTCGACGCGCCTGCGGTGCACGCCCAGCGACGCGCCTACCTGCTCGGCGCGCGTGACGAGGCGGCCGAGGTGTTCGCCGCGGAGATCCGCGCCGCCGACGACCCTGAGGCGCTCACCGACGCGCTCGCGGTGGCGACGAGCTACTCGGCCTGGCACTTCCTGGTCACCGACTGCGAGCGCGCCCCCGCAGCTGCCGCCCGCACGATGGAGCTGAGCGTGCGCGCCCTGCTGGGGGCGTGAGCCGTCAGCGGCGTCGCGGGTGACAGCTGCTGGCCGGGCGGTCCGGGCGCTCGAGCAGGCGGGCGAAGGCGCGCCCGAACTGCCGGTGGAGCTCCCGGCCGGAGAGGCCGAGCACGGCCTGGTCGTCGCGGAGCGCCTCGTCGGTCCAGTTGTCCGACCCCACCCACGTCCAGTGCTCACGGACACCGCGGCGCACGAACGTCGCGGCCATGTCCTTGGAGTGGGTGTAGCTGTCGTCGGGGAAGCACCCCTCGTGCACGCGGACGCCGCCGGCCCGCAGCGCGCCCCGGACAGCCCGTGACACGGCCGGCCCGGCCACGAAGTGCACCCGCGCGCCGCGCCGGGCGAGGCCGGCGAGCTCGCGAGCGAGCCGCACCCCTCGCGACCCCCACATCGCGTACATCGCCACGCGGACCTGCGTCGAGGGCCGACCGGGGATGTCGCGCAGCCGGGCGAGGACGGGGTCCCCGCCCCGCGGAGCCGGAAGGAAGTACGCCGCCCACGACCGCTCCGCCGGCGCCGCTGCCCGGCCGACCCACGGGCGGGCGGTCCGTTCGGAGAAGGCGGAGTACACCTCCTCGTCGCCCACGACCTGGGCCATCAACGCATAGCTGTGCCGGTCAGCCTCGTCGGCGGCGTTGTAGGACCCGGTCACCGTCACCCACCGTGCACCGCCGACCCGGGAGAACAGCCAGGTCTTCTCGTGGAGGAGGCGCCCACGCCCGCGCCGCCACTCCACCCAGGAGCCGTCATCGCCCTCAGCGTTGAGCAGCGCGGCCAGGGCCCGGCCCTGGCGGTTCGGCGGGCTCGCCGCGCTCGTCGCGAACCTCGCCCGGACGGTCACGCCGCGCGCGAAGGCGTCGTGCAGCGCCCGGGCGATCCGGGTCGAGCCCAACCAGTAGGTCCGCACGTCGATCGTCTCGCCGGCCGGCACCGCCGCGATGTTGGCCACCAACGCGTCGGCGATGGCGTGGGGGGCTCGGGCGGGGTCGTTGGCGAGGAGCCGGGTGACCGGCGCGGTGGGCGGGAGGTGTGCCGGCGGCCCGGGCGCCCCAGCCGCCACGGGTTCGGGAGCGGGTGCGGTGGCGGACCCGAGAGGCGGCGTACTCAGGACGAGGAGGAGAAGAAGGGCGATCGGGGCGACGCGGAGCGACGAGAGGAGCACCATGGCGTGCACGGACGCTAACCGCGCCGGGCGGCGACACCGGGACCAGAGCCGGTCGCGTCGGTGAAGCACAGGCCAACGGCGTCTCCCGCACGGGCGGCCTGCTGTCGGGCGGCGGTCGACGTCCGTCCCGCAAGCGGTGGCCGCGGCCAAAGGCTCGCAGCTCACCGGCGGGCCGCCGGCCGCTGTCCGCGCCTACGTCCTCAGCGCTCGTGGCTGGGAGGTCGGCGCATCACCCACGAGGTCGGCCCGCCTTGGAGGGTGACCTCGGCGACCACCTCGAACCCGTGCCGCCGGTACAGCTCGACGTTCCTCCTCGAGGACGTCTCGAGCCGCGCCGGTGCGCGATCTCGGTCCGCCAGCGCCAGACCGGCGGCGAGCAGGCGCGATCCCACGCCTGAGCCCTGCGCGTGGACGAGCACCCCCAACGTGCCGAGGTGCCACGCCGGCTCGCTGGGCGCCGCCCGGTCGACCGCTGCCTCGGCGGCTGCCGCCGCGTCGGCCCGGTCGCCACGAAGGTCGCGCACGCGAACGTCCAGCTCGAGCAGGAGGTCCGCGGGCGGGGCGCTGGCGGGGCGCAGCCAGCCTGCCGCACCGACCATCCGTCCGGTGGCGTCGTGAGCCACCCAGAGCGAGCCGTGCGGGACGACCAGCTCGGCGAGCACCGCGGCGTACAGCGCCCGGAGCCGCTCGGCCCGGCGGTCCGCGGCGACGGTGAAGTCGGTCCAGGGGTAGTCGGCGAACGCGCCAGCCAGGACCCCTGCGGCGGTGGGGACGTCGCTTGGCAGACCGGGGCGCACACCCTCCGCGCCCCCTGCTGTGGCCTCACGCAGCTCCGACACGGCGGTCAGGTTATCGGTCCTCCTGCCGCAGTTCAGCCTCCGGCGGCGAGCAGCAGCACCACGTCGGCCAGCACGATCGTCACGGCTGCCCGGAACGGGGTCCGCCCGGACGTCACGCAGGCCACCGCGCCGAGGATGACCACGATCACGAAGGCGCCCGCGATCCAGGCCGGCGGCGCGCCGGGAGGGCCGAGCACCGCGGCGGCTGATCCGGCGACGAGCAACAACGTGGCGAGGACTCGGGATCGGGTCGCCCCGAGTGCGTGCGGCAGCCCGCGGACCCCGGTCCGCTCGTCGTCCTGCAGGTCCGGGAGCGCGTTGAGCAGGTGTGCGGCCACCCCCAGAGCGGCTGCCGTGGCGAGCATCCACCCCGGAGGCCACGTGGGCGTCTCACCGGCGAGGGTCACCACGGCCGGAAGGGTGCCGAACGCGGAGGCGTAGGGCAGCCAGGACCACACCGTGGCCTTCAGGCCGAGGTTGTAGGCGTGACCCGCCGCGACTCCGAGGACCACGTGCACCACCCCGCTCCGCCAGCCCGCGAGGAAGGCCAGCCCCAGGCACACCAGCGCGCTCAGCGCCAGGCACGTCGCCACCAGGCGCGGCGACAGCTCGCCGTTCGCGAGAGGCTTGTCACGTCGGCCGACCGCGCGGTCCCGTCCGGCATCGAGGAGGTCGTTGCCCCACCCGATGGTGAGCTGGCCGGCGAGGACTGCGGTGACGACGACGACGGCGTACCGGGTCTCGGTGCTGCTGGAGACGGCCAGCAGGGCCGCCACGACCGTGACGGCAAGCGCCGGGCCGA
>JAPSKJ010000542.1 GCA_031177735.1 Nocardioides sp. | reverse complement strand
CCGACCGCCGAGCTGATCCGCCTGATGACCGGCCGCTCCATCGAGTACGTCTTCCCGCCCCGCCCCGAGGAGGACCGCAGCCTCGGCGAGCCGGTCCTGGAGGTGCGCGACCTCGCCCTGCCCGGCGTCTTCTCCGACGTGAGCTTCACCGTCCACGCCGGTGAGATCCTCGGCCTGGCCGGCCTCGTCGGCGCCGGCCGCTCCGAGATCATCGAGACCGTCTACGGCGCCCGCCGCGCCAGCAGCGGCACGGTGACCGTCCACGGCGACAGCCTGCGCCGCGGCTCGGTCACCTCGGCCGTGCGCGCCGGTGTCGGGCTGTGCCCCGAGGAGCGCAAGAGCCAGGGCCTGCTCCTGGACGAGGCGGTCTACCGCAACATCACCGTCTCCAGCCTGCGCCGGTTCTCCCGCGCCGGCTTCCTCGACAGCGCCGAGGAGCGCCGCCGCGCCGGCGAGCTGACCGAGCGGCTCGACGTACGCCCGGCCAACACCGCCCGCGCCGTGCGCACCCTCTCCGGCGGCAACCAGCAGAAGGTCGTGCTCGCCCGCTGGCTGATGCGCGAGTGCCGGGTGCTGCTGCTCGACGAGCCCACCCGCGGCGTCGACGTCGGCGCGCGCAGCGAGATCTACCAGCTGGTCCGCACGCTGGCCGACGCGGGCGTCGCCGTCATCGTCGTCTCCAGCGAGGTCGAGGAGGTCCTCGGCCTGGCCGACCGCGTGCTGGTCGTCCGCGAGGGCGTCGTGGTCCACGAAGGGCCCGCCACCGAGCTTGATGAATCGAAGGTCCTGGACCTGGTCATGGAAGGAAGAGTCGCGTGAGCGAGACCCCCGCCCCGGTGGGCGCCGACACCCAGCGCGTGGAGCGCGCCGCCCTGGAGACGGTGGAGACCCGCAGCAGCGGCCCGCTGGCCGTGCTGCGCACCAGCTCGGGCCGCAACCTCGGCCTGGTCGTCGCCCTCATCCTGCTGTGCGCCGTGGGCGCCGCGACGGCGGGTGACCGGTTCGTCTCGGTCGACAACCTGCTGACGATCCTGCGCCTCGCCGCGGTGACCGGCGTGGTCAGCGTCGGCATGACGTTCGTGATCACCGGCGGTGGCATCGACCTCTCGGTCGGCGCCATCCTGGCGCTGTCGTCGGTCTGGTGCACCACGCTGGCCACCCAGGCGCTCGCCGAGGACACCCACTGGCTCGTCATGGTGATGACGGCGTTGCTGGTCGGCGGCGGTTGCGGGCTGGTCAACGGCCTGCTCATCGCCTACGGCAAGGTCGTGCCGTTCATCATGACCCTGGCGATGCTCGCCTCGGCCCGCGGCCTGGCCGAGATCATCTCCGACCGCAAGACGCAGATCCTCAGCGTCACCGGCCTCCGCGACTTCTTCAACGCCGAGCCCCTGGGCATCCCGGTGATCGTCATCGTCTTCGCGCTCGTCGCCGTCGGCGGCTGGGTGCTGCTCAACCGCACCACCTTCGGCCGGCGCACCATCGCGGTCGGCGGCAACCCCGAGGCCGCCCGGCTGGCCGGCATCAACGTCTCCCGGCACACCGTCTACCTCTACGTGCTCGTCGGCCTCTGCTGCGGCCTCGCGGCGATCATGCTGGTCGCCCGTACGACGACCGGCAGCTCGACCCACGGCATGCTGCTCGAGCTCGATGCGATCGCGGCGGTCGTCATCGGCGGCACCCTGCTCACCGGCGGCCGCGGCACCATCG
>JAPSKJ010000541.1 GCA_031177735.1 Nocardioides sp. | reverse complement strand
GGTCGCCGGGGACCGTCGCGGCGCGCCTACCAGCCGCGCTCGGCGAGCCGGTGCGGCTGCGGGATCTCCTCGACGTTGATGCCCACCATCGCCTCGCCCAGTCCGCGGGAGACCTTCGCGACCATGTCGGGGTCGTCGTGGAACGTGGTGGCCTTGACGATCGCCTCGGCGCGCTTGGCCGGGTCACCCGACTTGAAGATGCCGGAACCCACGAAGACGCCCTCGGCGCCGAGCTGCATCATCATCGCCGCGTCGGCGGGCGTCGCGATGCCACCCGCGGTGAACAGGACCACCGGCAGCTTGCCGCTCCCGGCGACCTCGCGAACCAGCTCGTAGGGAGCCTGCAGCTCCTTGGCCGCGACGTAGAGCTCGTCCTCCGACAGCGCGCCGAGCCGCCGGATCTCGCGACGGATGGTGCGCATGTGGGTGACGGCGTTGGAGACGTCGCCGGTGCCGGCCTCGCCCTTGGAGCGGATCATCGCCGCGCCCTCGGTGATCCGGCGCAGCGCCTCGCCGAGGTTGGTGGCGCCGCACACGAACGGCACCGTGAAGGCCCACTTGTCGATGTGGTTGTCGTAGTCGGCCGGCGTGAGCACCTCCGACTCGTCGATGTAGTCGACGCCGAGGCTCTGCAGCACCTGCGCCTCGACGAAGTGGCCGATGCGCGCCTTGGCCATCACGGGGATGGAGACGGCCGAGATGATCCCGTCGATCATGTCGGGGTCGCTCATCCGGGAGACCCCGCCCTGCGCCCGGATGTCGGCGGGCACCCGCTCCAGCGCCATCACGGCCACCGCGCCGGCGTCCTCGGCGATCTTGGCCTGCTCGGCGGTGACGACGTCCATGATGACGCCGCCCTTGAGCATCTCGGCCATGCCGCGCTTCACGCGCGCGGTGCCGGTGGTGCGAGCGGTGTCAGGGGTGTCGGTCATGGCCGGATCGTACGCCGTGGCGGCTCCGTCGACGCTCGGCCCGGGCGGCCGCGGACCGAACTTTTACGTGCCGGCCGCGCGCTCCTCCGCGAGCGCCTGCTGCCGCACCACCCACACCCGCTGGACCACGGTGATCGTGCTGGCGGCGGCGAGCACCCACAAGGCGGCGTACATCAGCACCGGCAGGTCGAAGATCGCACCCAGACCGGTCAGCACGAGGATGCCGACCAGCCGGTCGGCCCGCTCGGCGATCCCGACCTCAGCGTGGTAGCCGAGCGCCTCGGCGCGAGCCCGGGCGTAGGAGGTGACGGCGCCCATCACCACGCAGACCAGGGTCAGGACCAGGTAGAGCTGGCTGTCCCCGGGGCCGGCGAAGTAGAGCGCCAGGCCGCCGAAGATCGCACCGTCACCGACCCGGTCGAGGGTCGAGTCCCAGAAGGCGCCGAACTTGGAGGTGCGGCCGGTCTTGCGGGCCATCGCACCGTCGACCAGGTCGCTGAAGACGAACGCCGTGATGAACAGGACGCCGTAGAGCAGCTCGCCGCGGGGGAAGAACGCCAGCGCACCGACGCACACGCCGATCGTGCCGACGAGCGTGACGGCGTCGGGGCTCACGCCCAGCCGGATGAGCAGGTTGACGACAGGTGCGAGCACGACGCCCTGCCAGAAGGCCTTGAATCGGTCCAACATGGTGCGCCCAGGCTAGTGGTCGCGGAGGAGGCGCTCGCACACCTCGGCCACGGCGGAGGGGACGCCGGTGACCGACCACTCCTTGCCGGCGGC
>JAPSKJ010000068.1 GCA_031177735.1 Nocardioides sp. | reverse complement strand
TCGCAGGTCCTCGGAGTTGGCGTCGGCTTCGCTGGTCATGGCGACCCGGTACCCCGTCAGGCGGCGGGCTTCTCCTCCGCCGCCGAGCGCTGCTTGGCGAGCTCCTTGGCCTTCGAGGCGTACATGTCGACGTACTCCTGACCGGAGAGCTTCATGATCTCGTACATGATCTCGTCGGTGATCGAGCGCAGGATGTAGCGGTCGTTCTCCATCCCCTCGTAGCGGGAGAAGTCGAGCGGCTTGCCGAAGACGACCACCGGCCGGGTGAACCGGCCGAACTTCTTGCCCGGCGGGGCGACCTTGTCGGTGCCCAGCACCGCGACGGGGATGACCGGCGCGCCGCTGAGCAGGGCGATCCGCGCGACGCCGGTCTTGCCGCGGTAGAGCCGCCCGTCGTGCGAGCGCGTGCCCTCGGGGTAGATGCCGAAGAGGTCACCGTTCCCCAGCACCCGGAGCGCCGAGGCCAGGGCGCCCTCGGCTGCGCTGCCGCTGCTGCGGTCGATCGGCACCTGGCCGGCGCCGGAGAAGAACGTCTTCTGCAGGAAGCCCTTGACCCCCGGTGAGGTGAAGTACTCCGCCTTGGCCACGAAGGTGACGCGGCGGGGCAGCTTCAGCGGCATGAAGAGCCAGTCGGCGTACGACAGGTGGTTGCCGGCGAGGATGGCCGGCCCCTCCTCGGGCACGTGCTCCATCCCGTGGACCTCGGGGCGGAAGATCAGCTTCAGCCAGGGCCCGAGGGCGATCCACTTCAGGAACCAGTAGAAGAGTCCGTCGAACACGTCGGTGAGCCTATCCCTACGCCACCCCGCCCCGGGATGGCAGCATGCCGCCATGAGCAACGAGGTTCACGCCGCCCTCAGCATCGCCGCCAGGCCGGAGCTGACCGGCGGCCGGCGCATCGGTGTGCTGCTCTCCCACGGCTTCACCGGGAGCCCCGCGTCGATGAAGCCATGGGGCCGGGCGCTGGCCGAGCGCGGGTACGCCGTCGAGGTGCCGTGCCTGCCCGGTCACGGCACTACGTGGCAGGACATGAACCGGACGACCTGGGCGGACTGGCACGGCGAGATCGAGCGGTCCTACCAGGCGCTGCGAGCCGACACCGACGCGATCGTGGTCGCCGGCCTCTCCATGGGAGGTGCGCAGGTCCTGCAGCTGGCGGCGAACCACGCAGGCGAGATCGCGGGCGTGATCGTGGTCAACCCAGCGGTGGCGAGCAAGCGGCTCGACATCAAGCTGTTGCCGGTGCTCAAGCACGTGGTCAAGTCGATGCCGGCGATCGGCAACGACATCGCCAAGGAGGGGGTCGAGGAGCACGCCTACCCGCGGACCCCGCTCAAGGCGGCGCACTCGATGTTCCGGCAGTGGCCGCGCGTGGTCGCCGACCTGCCGAGGGTGACCGCCCCGCTGCTCTACCTGCGCTCGACGGTCGACAACGTGGTCGACGAGCGCTCCGAGCCCATCATCCTGCAGGGCGTCTCCTCCGCCGACGTCAGCGTGGTGCGGCTCGAGCGCAGCTACCACGTGGCCACGCTGGACCACGACTTCGACCTCATCGTCGAGCAGTCCGCGGCGTTCATCGAGCGGGTGACCCAGCAGCCCGCGGCGAGCAGCCGCTGAGCGCGTACGCTTGAGACGTGGCTGACCCGGAGGACGACGCCTGGCGCTCCATCGTCGAGAACTACGGCGAGCGCCCGCAGCTGGAGGAGGACGAGCCGGCTCCGACGCAGCAGGAGCGGCTCGCGGCGTACTTCCGGCCACCGGAGGTCGAGCTGCCGCGCGAGCTGTCCGACGCCTCCGCCGACGACGCTGACCGGTTCGTTCCGCCCGAGCCGGAGCCGGTCGTGCTGCGCCCGGACCGGACGCTGGCTTGGGCGGGCGTGCTGGGCGCGCCCGTCGCCGCCGTGGTCCTGGTCGCGATGACGCAGCTGACCTCGCTCTCGATCCCCGGGTGGGCGGGTCTCGTCCTGGCCGGGGCTTTCCTCGGTGGCTTCGGCTACCTGGTCGCCACCATGCGCAAGGTGCGCGACGACCCCTGGGACGACGGCGCGGTCCTGTGACCGGCGGCCGGTGACTCAGCGGGTCGCGCGGACGAGGTGAGCGGCGCCGACGACACCGGCCTCGGGCCCGAACCGCGCCCGCACCACCGGGGGTACGACGCGATGCCCGGCACCCACCAGTGAGGCCTCCAGCTCGGCGCGAGCCGGGTCGAGCAGCAGGTCGCCGGCCGCCGAGACCCCACCGCCGATGACGACGAGGGCCGGGTCGAACGCGGCGACCAGGTTGGCGAGCCCCACTCCGAGCCAGTGCCCGGTCTTCTCGAGCGCCGAGCGCGCATGCGGGTCGCCGGCGAGCGCCGCCTCCGTGATCGCGGGGCCGGTCAGCTGCTGCTTCTCCAGGCGGCGCACCAGGGCGTTGCCGCTGCAGTACTGCTCCCAGCAGCCCGAGCGCCCGCACTGGCAGGCACGGCCACCCGGCTTGACCTGCATGTGGCCGAACTCGCCGGCCATGCCGTTGGCGCCGCGGACGAGCCGGCCGCCCACGACGACGGCCCCGCCGATGCCTGTGCCGAGGGTGATCAGGAGCGCCTGGTCGACGCCGACGGCGGCGCCGCCGGTGAGCTCGGCGAGGGCGGCGCAGTGGGCGTCGTTGTCCATCGCTACCGGGCATCCCCAGCGCTGCTCGAGCCGCGCCCTGACCGGGTCGTCGACCCAGGGCAGGTGCGGGGCGAACATCACCCGCTCGCCGGCCCGGTCCACGAATCCGGCGGCGGCCAGCCCGACGCCGGCGATGGGGCGAGCGTCGGCGACCTCCAGCACGGCCTCGGTGATCGCGTCCTCGACCAGCGACACCGGCACCCGGCGGCCAGGTGTCGCGCGACGCGCGACCATGCCGAGGGCGTTGTCGGGTCGGACCTCGGCAGCGACGACCTTGGTGCCGCCGACGTCGACACCGATGTAGAGGCCCACCTAGCGGTCCATCGGTCAGTGGCGGGCCAGGTCGGCTGCGCCGATCAGCCCGGCCCGGTTGCCGAGCGTCGCCTTCCGGATCTGCAGCATGGGGCGGTGGCCGCGGCCGGTGAGCTGGGCGGCGAAGGCGGCGCGCGCGGGCTCGAGCAGCAGGTCGCCGGCTTCGCTGACGCCGCCGCCGATCACCACGGCGGCCGGGTCGAGCACCGCGGCGAGCGAGGCGATGCCCTCGCCGAGCCAACGACCGAGGGTGGCCAGGCTCTCGCGGGCGAACGCGTCGCCATCCTGGGCGGCCTCGGTGATGAGCGGGCCGGTGATCTTGGCCGGGTCACCTCCGGCGCGGTCGAGCACGCCGCGGGCGAGCAGGGAGCCGGCCTGGGCGGCGTCACGGGCCTCCCGGACCAAGGCGGTGCCGCTGGCGTACTGCTCGAAGCAGCCGCGGTTGCCGCAGCCGCACAGCTCGCCTCCCGGCACGACCCGCATGTGCCCGATCTCGGCGCCGACGCCGAAGGCCCCGCGGTAGAGGGAGCCGTCGAGCACGAGGCCGCCGCCGACACCGGTGCCGACGGTGATCAGCAGCAGGTCGTCGACGTCCTCCGCCGCGCCGAAGCGGAACTCGCCCCAGGCCGCGGCGTTCGCGTCGTTCTCGATGACGACCGGGAGGTCGACCCGCTCCTCGAGCTCGGCCTTGAGGTTCACGTCGCGCCAGGCGATGTTGGGCGCGAACATGACGGTGCTGCGGCTCTTGTCGATGTAGCCGGCCGCACCGACACCCACACCCTCGATGGTGTGCCGCGAGGACAGCTCGAGGACCAGGCTCGCGATGGCCTCCTCGATCGCCTCCACGTCGGTGGCGGGAGACTCGACCCGCAGCTCCTCCACGATGGTGCCGCTCTTGTCGACCACGCCGCCAAGGATCTTGGTGCCGCCTACGTCGATGCCGCACGTCAGGGTCAT
This sequence comes from Nocardioides sp., assembly GCA_031177735.1. GTDB lineage: Bacteria > Actinomycetota > Actinomycetes > Propionibacteriales > Nocardioidaceae > Nocardioides. Next base: position 6,587 of record JAPSKJ010000068.1, on the reverse strand, counting down.
GTCTCGTCCTCCTCGGGCCATAGCTGCCCCGCATCATGGTCCAGGTCGATGTGCTCCACGGCATCGCCCCTCTCGCCGTCGCCGCTCGACGGTGTCGCAGCGGCGGCCAGGACGCTCGCTGCGGCCTGCATGAGGCTGCCGGCGGCGCTGGCCAGGTGGGCCTTGATCTCCGGGCTCGCCTCACGCACGGCGTGCGCCGCACGGCAGATCGGGCAGTAGGTGCACTCGGGCGCGCCGGTGGCGAGGTGGTCGTCGAGCTCGGCGCCGAGGTCCTTCGCCGCGTGCGCCACGTTCGCGGCATGGCCGGCGAGACCGGCCAGCCCGGCGGTGAGGCCCGCACCCAGCGAGGCGCCGAGGTCGGGGCCGCGGTCGCGGGCCCACGTGGACAACGCGTCGATCAGCTTGGCGGCCTCCTCGGCCGCGGAGCCGATCGGCTCCGCGCCGTCACCGGTCGCCTCGTCGGGGTCGCTCACTGGTCCTCCTGCTCGGTGCGGGCGGGGTCGGGGGTGCCGCGCACACCGGGCGAGGTCTCGGCGAAGCGGACCTGCAGCTCGCCGTGCTCGACCCGCGCGCCGGCGATCCGCAGCCGGGCCAGGCCCTGCGGCAGCGTCAGCACGCGACGATACGACCCCACGGTGACGACCAGGTCATCACCGTTGCGTGCGAGGTGCACCTCCTCCTTGGTCGCACCGGGCAGTGCGAGGTGGGCGACGGCACCGTCCTGGGTGCGCCGGACCCGGAACGGCCCGTGGCCGGTCGGCGCCGCGAGCGGGTCACTGCCGGCGTACACGTCCTCGGCGAGCGCGGTGAGCGCCTCGACGCCCACCGGTTCCCGGGACCGGTAGACCGAGCGCCACACCGGCAGTCCCGTGAAGGAGGCCGCCACCTCGGCGAGGATCTCGTCCTGCGCCATCACCCAGCCGCTGCGCCAGTCGTCGGCTCCCTCCGCCGGGAAGACGCGGTTGGCGACCACACCGTCGACGCGGTAGCCGTAGAGGGAGAGCGTGGTCCAGCTGCGACGCGCCTCGGCGACGACGACGTTCTCCGGGGTGAGCACGACCCGCACGCTGGCGTCGTCGCCGGACAGCAGCGTGCGGACCTCGTCGAGCTCGGCGTGCAGCCGCTCGATCGCGTCGAAGACGGTGTCGCCGGGCATGGGTACGCCCGCCGCACGGGTCAGCACCGGCTTGAGGGCCTTGACGACGCGGCGCTGCATCGGCAGGACCCGGGTCATGTACCACCCGAGCGCCTCGGGCAGGGCGAGGAGCCGCAAGGTCTCCGCCGTCGGAGCGCAGTCGACCACGATGAGGTCCCACGGTCCGTCGGCATGCCCCTCGCGGGCGCGCTGGCGCAGCTCGAGCAGCGCCAGCACCTCCTCGGCCCCGGGGATGACGGTGAGCTCCTCCGCGGCGACGGGGTCCATCCCGGCCATGTCGAGCACCGAGAGGAGATACCGCTGGATGTCGGCCCAGGACTGCTCGAAGCGGAGCTGGGCGTCGACCTGCTCCACGTGGAGGTTGGGGGCGACCTCGGTCGGCGTCGGTCCGACCGTGGTGCCGAACGCGTCCGCGAGCGAGTGCGCGGCGTCGGTGGAGAGCACCAGGGTGCGCTTGCCGCGGGCGGCCGCGAAGGAGGCGGTGGCGGCGGCGATCGTCGACTTGCCGACGCCGCCCTTGCCGGTGAACAGCAGGATCCGCACGGTCTGCTCGCGCGTCAGCGCGCGGACTCGACGCGGCTCTTGAGCCCCTTGAGCGCAGTGTCGATCAGGATCTTCTCGCCCTTGCGCTTGAGCATGCCGATGAGCGGGATGCTCAGGTCGAGGGCCAGTCGGTAGGTGACCTCGGTGCGGCCGCCGAGGTCGCGCAGGTCGTAGGCGCCGTCCAGCGCGCGCAGCATCTTGCCCTCGACGAGGGTCCAGGTCACCTCACGGTCACCGTCCCACTGGTAGTGGAGGGTGTACTCGTCCTTGATCGGCGAGACGTCGATGGCGAAGGCCACCCGCTCGGCGCGGCCGTCGGGACCGGTGGAGAGCACGTCGGAGCGGGTCACTCCCTTCGCCCACCGGGGGTAGGCGGCGAAGTCGGCGATGACCGCCATCACGGCATCCGGCGCGGCCTCGATCACGATCGAGGACGTCGTCTGTTCGGCCATGCCGCGGAGCGTACCGGATGCGCCGGGGTCCGGAGCCGGAGGTAACCTGCCGGTAATTATCAGCAGCCAGGAGGCCCTTGTGCGTGAGTTCTCCACCCCGTTGACGATCGATCTCCCGACCACCGGGAACCTGACCGACGACGTGGTCCGCAACGCTGAGGAGGCTGCTGACGCCGTCGTGTTCAGCCGTCCCGCGGCGCACACCGTGGGGGTGTGGGAGGACGTCACCGCCGAGGAGTTCCTCACCGAGGTATCCGCCGTGGCGAAGGGGCTCATCGCCGCCGGCATCGAGCCCGGCGACCGGGTCGGCCTGTTCTCCAAGACCCGCTACGAGTGGACTCTCCTCGACTACGCCATCTGGTTCGCGGGGGCGGTCACCGTGCCGATCTACGAGACCTCCTCGGCCGAGCAGGTCGCGTGGATCCTCCAGGACTCCGGAGCCCGCGCCGTGATGGCCGAGGGCGCCGAGCACGTCGCGAGGATCCACTCCTCGCGCGGCGTACTCCCCGACCTCAACCACGTGTGGTCCTTCGCCGACAACGGCGTCGAGGTGCTGAAGCGCCTCGGTGACGACGTGGCCGACGACGAGCTGGAGAAGCGGCGTACGTCGGCGACCCCGGCCGACGTCGCGACGCTGATCTACACCTCGGGCACGACCGGTCAGCCGAAGGGCTGCCAGCTGACCCACGGCAACTTCATGTTCGAGCTGGGTGTCGCGGTCCACGAGCTCGACCGGCTCTTCCTGGCCGAGGGTCGCAGCACGCTGCTGTTCCTCCCGCTCGCGCACGTGTTCGCCCGGATCATCCAGGTCGGCTGCGTGAAGTCACGCACCCGTCTGGGCCACTCCCCCGACATCAAGAACCTGCTCGACGACCTGGCCGGTTTCAAGCCGACCTTCATCCTCGCGGTGCCGCGGGTCTTCGAGAAGGTCTACAACACCGCCTCGCAGAAGGCCGCCGCCGACGGCCGCGGCAAGATCTTCGACAAGGCGACCGACGTCGCCATCGCCTACTCCCAGGGCCTGGAGAAGGGCAAGGTGCCGCTCGCGATCCGGCTGCAGCACGCCGTCTTCGCCAAGCTCGTCTACAGCAAGCTCCTGGCGGCACTCGGCGGCGAGTGCGCGTACGCGGTCTCCGGCGGGGCGCCGCTCGGCGAGCGCCTGGGCCACTTCTACCGGGGCATCGGCCTCACCGTGCTCGAGGGCTACGGGCTGACCGAGACCACCGCGGCGCTCACCGCCAACCTTCCGGGCGCCATCAAGATCGGCACGGTGGGCCGTCCGCTCCCCGGCACCAGCGTCCGGGTGGCCGACGACGGCGAACTGCTCTTCAAGGGCGGCCAGGTCTTCACCGGCTACTGGCACAACCCCCAGGCCACCGCCGAGGCGATGACCGAGCACGGCTGGTTCCACACCGGCGACCTGGGCGAGGTCGACGACGAGGGCTTCGTCCGGATCACCGGCCGCAAGAAGGAGATCCTGGTGACCGCGGGCGGCAAGAACGTCGCTCCAGCGGTGCTGGAGGACCGTCTCCGGGCGCATCCCCTCGTCGACCAGTGCATCGTCGTCGGCGACGGCCAGCCCTTCATCGCCGCCCTGGTGACCCTCGACCCCGAGTCGCTTCCTGCCTGGGCGGAGGCGCGCGGCAAGAGGGTCGACCTGGCCTCGCTCGTGCACGACGACGACCTGCTCGCGGAGATCCAGGTCGCGGTGGACGAGGCCAACAAGGCGGTGTCCAAGGCGGAGGCGATCCGCAAGTTCCGTGTCCTGCCCGACCAGTGGACCGAGGAGGGCGGCCAGCTCACGCCCAGCCTGAAGCTGAAGCGAGGCGTGGTGATGCGGGAGCTCCGCGACGAGGTCGACGCGCTCTACAGCTGAAGGGCGCTGCATCCCACCTTCGCCGGGATGGTCTGGACCAGACGGGTCATGGGTACCTGCCCGATCGGTGGATGCCTCGCAGCCCTCGTCGTGCCATGTGACGGCTGTGGCTGCTGAGGCGAGGCGGAGCGGGTCAAATCACCGGGAAACGGCGACGTGACCGGCTCCGGATCCTTAATCTTCCCCGGGGGGAGATTGGCCCGTGCGTCGCCGACGCGCGGGACTGGGGAGGGAGCACCTCCGTCAGACGTGAAAGGTCCTTGATGGAGCGACGAAGGATTCTGGTGGTCGCCGCTGCGGTGGTCGCCGCTCTCGGCATCGTTCTGGTGTTCCTCTACGTGCGCAGCGCCGACGCGCGGGCGCAGGAGCAGTTCGAGACCGTCGACGTGCTGACCGCCACCGCGCAGATCGAGGCGGGCGAGACGATCGAGGCGGCGGCTGCCGCCGGCAAGCTCGACCTCCGGCCGGTGACGCAGGCCCAGCTGCTGCCGGGCTACCAGACCACCACCGAGGGGCTCGCCGGCCAGGTCGCGCTCACCACCATCTTCCCGGGCGAGCAGATCATCGCCACCAAGTTCGGCGCGACGGCCGTGGTCACCTCGGCGCTGCAGATCCCCGACGACAAGCTGGCGATCTCGGTCAACCTCACCGACCCGGCCCGTGTCGCCGGGTTCGTCAACCCCGGCTCCGAGGTCGCCGTGTTCGTCAGCGCCGCCGACGTCACGACCGGCCAGCCGATGACCACGCTGCTGCTGGAGCGCGTCACCGTGATCGGCGTCGGGTCGACGACCCCGGTGACCACCACGACCACCACCCAGGACGGCAGCTCGACCACCGAGCAGCTGCCCCGCACGCTCCTCACCCTGGCGCTGAGCCAGGAGGAGGCGCAGAAGGTGATCTACGCCTCGAAGAACGGCGAGCTGGCGTTCGGTCTGCTCACCGACCAGAGCGCGGTCGCCAAGGGCCAGCCCGTCACTCCCGACACGCTGCTGCGGTGATGCGCTGATGCCGATCATCGTCGAGCCCGAGCAGAGCATCGTCCCCGCACTCCTCGGCGTGCTCCCCGCCGGATCCCAGGCGGTCGCCAGCCTGGAGCGGATGAACGCCTGGCTCGCACAGCACCAGGACGAGTACGTCGCCGTGCTCGGCCCCTCCGTCCCGCTGGCCGAGGCGCTGAGCGTGTGCGACCAGCTGCGCACCGCCCGCCCCACCGTCAGCGTCGTGCTGGTCCGTGAGGAGCTCAGCACCGACGTGCTCACCGAGGCGATGCACGCAGGCGCCCGCGACGTCGTCCCGAGCCACTCCCTGGACGCCGTGTCCGCTGCGGTGACCCGCGCCTACCAGCTGTTCGTCGCCCTGCGCGGCCCAGGTGGCGTGGCGCAGACCGGCAAGGTGATCACCGTCTGGTCGCCCAAGGGTGGCGTCGGCAAGACCACGATGGCGGTCAACCTCGGGCTCGCTCTCGCCGAGCGCGGTGCCCGCCGGGTCTGCCTGGTCGACCTGGACCTGGCCTTCGGCGACGTCGCGATCACGATGCAGCTGTTCCCGACGCACTCGATCGAGCACGCGATCGGCTCGGAGAACTCCCTCGACGCCGAGCTGCTCGGCGGACTGCTCACCCGCCATCAGGACTCGATGATGATCCTCGCGGCGCCGTCGCACCCCGACGTGCGCGACCGGGTCTCCCCCACCCTGGTCGCCCAGGTCATCCGGACCCTGCGCGAGACCTTCGACTTCGTGGTCATCGACACCGCGCCGGCCGTGGACGAGCAGACCCTCACCGCACTCGACGAGACCGACGAGATCGTCATCGTGGCCACCCTGGACGTGCCGACGCTGAAGAACGTCAAGGTCGCGCTGGAGACCTTGGACATGCTGGACATCGCACCCGACCACCGCCACCTGCTGCTCAACCGGGCCGACGACCAGGTCGGCATCAGCCCCGACCGGGTCGAGGGCATCCTCGGCATGCGGCCGGCCGCGAAGGTCGCGACCTCGATCGAGGTGGCCGCCTCCACCAACGCGGGTGACCCGATCGTCGCGAAGAACCCCCACCACCCGAGCAGCACCGCGATCCTGGCCCTCGCTGCCGAGCTGGCCGGTCAGGACATCGCGGCCCCGGGATCCGGGGCTGCGCAGCCTGGCAACGAGAGCGAGTCGCAGGGGCGCTCGCGACGCCTGAGAAGGCGGAGGTGACCCGATGAGTCTCGCCGACCGGATCGCGGCCGCGCGTCGCCAGCAGGCCACGCCGGATGCGCCGCCGCCCGACACCGACCATCCTGCTCCCGACCCCCTGTCGGAGGGTCAGCCGACGCCCCCTGCCGCGCCGAGCCCGGCCGGCAAGCGGCGCGCCGATGTCCCGCTCCCGCCTGCTCCGAGTGCGGTGAACCCGGACGCCTTCGCCCCGGCGCCCCGGGCGGCCGCCCACGCGGCGCCGCCTGCCGGCGACGGTCCGCGCCGCGCCCTCGCCCACCAGCAGCAGGACCGCCTGGAGGAGATCAAGGCGTCGGTCCACGCCGAGCTCCTCAAGCAGCTCGGGCCGCGGCTCTACGACGCCGAG
>JAPSKJ010000540.1 GCA_031177735.1 Nocardioides sp. | reverse complement strand
TGGCTCATCGCCTCGACCTCGACGTACGCCGCCCGGCCGTCGCCCAGGGCCAGCGCGATGCCGTCGACGCGGCCGGTGCCGCTGGTCCAGGCGCCGTTGACGTGGAGCCCGACCGGCTCGGTGCCGAGGGCGTCGAGCCACCCGGCCACGGCGTCGGGGGCCAGCACGGTGCCGTCGAGGTCGAAACCACCCTCAGGCTCCACCGGCGTCTCGTCGACGCCGAGGGTCTCCAGGGTGCGGGTGCGCAGCTCGCCGCGGAACTCCAGCTCGTCGAAGAGCTCCAGCACCCTGGCGCGGTCCCAGCCCTGCGAGCGGAGGTCGTCGACCCCGAGCTCGAGGTCGAGGTCGCACACCAGCGCGTTGAGTCGGCGGTTGCGGATCACGTCGCCGAGGTGGGCACGCAGGTTGTCACCGGCCTTGCCGGTGATCTTGTCGGCGTGGGTGATCAGGTTGTCCAGGCCGTCGTAGGTCGCCAACCACTTGGCGGCGGTCTTGGGACCCACCCCGGGCACCCCGGGCAGGTTGTCGGAGTCCTCGCCGACGAGGGCGGCCAGCTCGGGGTAGCGCGCCGGCGACACGCCGTACTTCGCCTCGACCGCCTCCGGCGTCATCCGCGCCAGGTCGGAGACGCCGCGCATGGGATAGAGGATGGTGGTGCGGTCGCTGACCAGCTGGAGCGAGTCACGGTCACCGGTCAGGACGAGCACGTCCATGCCGCGCTCCGCCGCGCGGGTGGCGAGGGTGCCGATGATGTCGTCGGCCTCGTAGCCGGCCAGCTTGAGGTGGCGGATGCCGAAGGAGTCGAGCAGCTGCTCGATCAGCGGGAGCTGGCTCTTGAACTCGTCGGGCGTCTTGTTGCGCTTGGCCTTGTACTCGGCGTACTCCTCCATGCGGAAGGTCTGCCGGGAGAGGTCGAAGGCGACGCCGACGTGCGTGGGGCGCTCGTCGCGCAGCACGTTGACCAGCATCGAGGTGAAGCCGTAGACGGCGTTGGTGTGCTGCCCGGTGACCGTCGAGAAGTTCTCGACCGGCAGGGCGAAGAACGCACGGTAGGCCAGCGAGTGGCCGTCGAGCAGAAGCAGGCGGGCAGAGTCCGGCGCGGTGTGTTCCTCCAGTGGCACCCCCCGAGCCTATCCGCCGCCACGGACAGCAGAATGGCGCCATGACCGATGGAAACGCCGCCCCCCTCGACCCGCACGAGTTCCTCGCCGCGATGCCCTTCGGCATGGGCGGGCTCAACGAGAAGCTCGGCGTCGAGCTGCTGGAGATCTCGGCCGAGCGCGTGGTCGGGACCATGCCGGTCGACGGCAACACCCAGCCCTACGGGCTGCTCCACGGCGGCGCCTCCGTCGCCCTCGCGGAGACCCTCGGGTCGGTCGGCTCCGGGCTCCACGCGCACGGGCTCGGCAAGCTGGCGGTGGGCGTCGACATCAACGCCACGCACCACCGCGCCGCCACGTCCGGCATCGTCACCGGCACGGCGACCGCGATCCACCTGGGCCGCACCTCGGCCGCCTACGAGGTCGTGATCACCAACGAGGACGGAAAGCGCGTGTGCACCTCGCGGATCACGTGTGCGCTGATCCCCGCCCCGCAGGGCTGAGGGTCAGGCCTGCGCCCGGCGCTGCGAGCGCCGCGCGGCCAGCACCTGGCCCAGCGCCGGGCGACCTGCCGTCGCGCGCTGCCCACCGCGCTGCGCCGCGAGCCGGGCGCGCACCATCGGGGTGGT
>JAPSKJ010000539.1 GCA_031177735.1 Nocardioides sp. | reverse complement strand
GGCTGATGCTGGTGCTGGACTCCTCCGGCTCGATGGCCGAGCCGGCCTCGGGGGGCGGCACGAAGATCGAGGCCGCCAAGCAGGCCCTGCGCACGGTGATCGGCCAGCTCCCGGCTGCCGCTCCGGTAGGCCTGCGGGTCTACGGCGCGTCGGTGTTCTCCCGCGACGAGCCCGGCGCCTGCACCGACTCCGAGCGGGTGGTCGACCTCGGCGTGGACAACCGCGACGCGCTGAGCTCGGCGGTCGAGGGCTACCAACCCTTCGGTGAGACGCCGATCGGCTACGCCCTGCAAGAGGCGGGCAAGGACCTCGGCGGCGAGGGCAAGCGGTCGATCGTGCTGGTCTCCGACGGCGAGCCGACCTGCCCGCCCGACCCGTGCCAGGTCGCCGCGGAGCTCGCCGCCCAGGGTGTCGACCTGCGCATCGACGTCGTCGGGCTCGACGTGTCGGGCAAGGCCGAGGAGGCGCTGCGCTGCATCGCTGAGAAGGGGCACGGCACCTATCACGACGCCGACTCGGCGCAGGACCTCGTCGACGCCCTGGCCACCCTGGCGACCCGCGCCGTGCGACCCTACGAGCCCACCGGTCAGCCGGTGACCGGCAGCGCGGAGCCGACCGGAGCACCGGTCGTGACCAGCGGGTCGTACGTCGACGAGATCGGCGGCCCCGGCACCGCCTCGGGCGTGCGGCACTACACCATCGAGCGGGCCGCCCCGGGATCTTCGATCACGGCCTCCGCGAGCATCCTGACGCCGGTGTTCGCCAGCGACGAGGTGGGTGCCGACGCCTTCGACGGCGTCGAGGTCGCCCTCCTCGACGACGCCGGTCAGACCTGCGACACCCGGACCGACGGCACCATGCGCAGCGACCAGACCCCGCTGACCTCGGTGAGCGTCACCGACGCCGGCTGTGCCGATGCCGACACGCTGACCCTCGTCGTCTCCCGGCTCCCGGACGGGCAGGCGTACACGACGCCGCTGGAGCTGGTGGTCAGCGAGGAGGACCCCGTCGCCGACACCACGACCCTGCCCGCGGCCGCGGCACCGGCGTGGGTGGCGCCGCCCGCGGGCAAGCCGTCCGGCTCGGTGGTCGGCGGCTCGTCGTTCGCCACGGCGACCCCACTCGCCCCCGGCGTCTACCGGGGCACCCTGGTGCCCAACGAGGTCCAGGTCTTCGCGGTCGACGCCACCTGGGGCCAGCAGGTCTCCGCCACCATGACGGTGCCCGCGCCGAGCGGCAAGCTGGTCGGTGAGCTCTCGCAGCACGGCTCGCCCTTCTCCCTCGACCTGTTCAGCCCGACCCGGGCGAACGCGTTCGTCCGCGCCGACGGCGGCCCGGCCGAGCAGTGGTCGCTCTACCCGACCGGCGGGGGCGAGGTCGGCGGCACCACCGCGCGGGTCGCCTACCTCAACCGCGAGGACGCCGACCAGAGCGTCGCCGCGGCCGCCATGGCCGGGTCCTACAGCGTCGTGGTCTCCCTCATCGACGACGCCGCCACGACGTCGTACGAGGTGCCCTTCGTGCTGCGGGTGGGTGTCACCGGGGAGGTCACCGGCGCGCCGGAGTACGTCGTGGCCTCGGCCGGCCCGACGGCGACCGGATCGCCCTCGGCGGCGACCACCGAGCCGACCGCTGACGACAGCGAGCCCGCCGAGCCCGAGCGGGCCACGGGCGTGGCCGCCGCCGAGAGCGACGGCGAGAGCAGCGGCTCCGGCACCATGATCGCTGCGGTGGG
>JAPSKJ010000538.1 GCA_031177735.1 Nocardioides sp. | reverse complement strand
CCGGTCGCGGACCGGACCGCTCGACCGGACAATGACCCCATGCCCTCGACCAACCAGCTCGCCGCCTTCGTGGTGGCGTCGATCCTGTTCATCCAGGTGCCGGGACCGAGCCTGCTCTTCGTCATCGGCCGGGCGCTCACCGTGGGTCGCCGGGATGCGCTGCTGAGCGTCACCGGCAACGCGATCGGCCTGACCGTCCAGGTCGCCGCCGTCGCGGTCGGTCTCGGGCCGATCGTCGCGGCGTCGAGCACGGCGTTCACCGTGCTCAAGCTGGTCGGCGCCGCCTACGTCGTCTACCTCGGCGTGCAGGCCATCCGCCACCGCGCCGACGCCCGCCGCGCGCTCGAGGGCGCCGTGGTGCCGAGCGAGGGGTCGGCCTGGGGGTCACTGCGCACCGGGCTGATCGTGGGCGTGACCAACCCCAAGTCGATCGTCTTCTTCGCCGCGTTCCTCCCGCAGTTCGTCAGCGACAGCGGCCCGGCCGCCCCGCAGCTGATGCTCCTCGGCGTGATCTTCGGGGTGCTCGCCGTCGCCTCCGACACCTGCTGGGCGCTCGCGGCCGGCCGGGCCCGGCAGTGGTTCGCGCGTCAGCCCAAGCGGCTCGACCACCTCGGCGGCGCCGGCGGGGCGCTGATGATCGGCCTCGGAGCGACGCTGGCCACCAGCGGTCAGACCCACTGACGCTCACCACTACGCTGCGCGGCGTGACCTACGAGAACGTGACGCTGGACCCGAAGGCCAACATCTACTTCGACGGCAAGTGCGTGAGCCACACCTTCTACCTGGCCGACGGCACCCGGAAGTCCGCCGGCGTCATCTTTCCGGCGGTGCTCACCTTCGGCACCGACGCGCCCGAGGTGATGGAGGTCCACACCGGCCGCTGCCGGGTGCGGATCTCAGGGTCGGACTCGTGGGCCGAGTACGCCGCCGGCGACTCCTTCTCCGTGCCCGGTGGCACCGAGTTCGAGATCGAGGTGCTCCAGGCGCTGGGCTACGTCTGCCACTACGGCTGACCCGGCTCGGTCACGTCGGCGACCGTCGCGTCGAGCGCGGTCAGCAGCTGCCCCGCGTCGACGGTGAGCGCCACGCCGTGCGCGCCGCCGCCGATGGAGATCCGGCCGCGGACCTCGACGTCCGCGACCACGGGGAGCGGCGCCAGCGCGCCGAGCGGGGTGATGGTGCCGCGGACGAAGCCGGTGACGGCGTACGCCGCCTCGGCCGACGGCATCGAGAGCCGGTTGACGCCGAGCAGCGCCCGCAGCTTGGGCCAGGCGATCTCCCGGTCGCCCGGCACCAGCACGAACCGGTGGTCGCCCTCGGCCACCCGCACGACCATCGTCTTGACGATCTGCCGCGGCTCGAGGCCGCGGACCGCGGCCGCCTCCGCCAGCGAGCGGACCGGCCCGTGCCGGGTGACCTCGTAGTCCAGGCCGAGCGCCTCGGCCGCGGCGACGGCGCGGGCGGACTGGTCATCGCTCATGCGGGGGAGAGTACGCCCGCGACGTTTGCGCAGGGGTGGTCTGCGGAGACCGTGACCTCGTGGCTGGTGACGGCGTGCTCTCGACGATCGGCGCCGGTGCGCGCCGGATCGCCGAGGCGGTGAGCCGGGAGACCGGCGGGCACCTCTTCGTCGTGCACGGCCGGCTGGAGTCGGTGGTGCACGACGCGGCCGTGATCCCTGTCGGTGAGGAGCTCGACTTCGCCAAGCACTGGCGGCCGGTCGTCGGCAAGCACCCGCC
>JAPSKJ010000537.1 GCA_031177735.1 Nocardioides sp. | reverse complement strand
CGCGGTAGGTGCCGGCGAGGTGGCTGGCGCACTCGCCCCGCCCGTCGAGCACGAGTACGTCGGAGTCCGGATGCGGCGAGGCCAGGGCCGCCGAGCCGGCGTGGGCGACGTGGTGGGGCACGAAGCGCACCTGCGCCGGGTCGAGCCCGGGCAGGGCCGTGGCGAGGAAGCCGGGAGCCTCCCGCGCGTAGGTCTGCCGCAGGTGGTCCCACGGATCGAAGAGGCCCAGCTCGTCGGCCGGGCGTGCGAGGCCGACGTCGAAGGAGTAGGTCACCGCGTCGATCTCACCGATGTCGAGGCCGGCGTGCTCCAGGCACCAGCGGGCGGCCAGCTCGGGGAGCTCCCACGCTGCGAACGGCACCGGGCGGTGTCCGTGCTTGCGGCGGGAGAACCGCTCCTCCTCCGCGGCCGCCACGGTCACACCGTCGATGACGAGGGCCGCGGCGGGGTCGTGGAAGAGCGCGTTGATCCCCAGAACCTTCACTGGCTGTTCCTTCGCGTGGTCGGTGAACTCTTGGTGTGGCGGTTCCCCGCGGAGAAGACGACAAACGGTTCTCCACCTCCACCGGCCGCTTCGCGGACCGTGCCGAGGCACCCGCATGCCGGAGGCGCGGAACGGTGACCGAGGCGCTGATGCGGATCATGCTCTGGCACGTGCACGGCTCGTGGACGACGTCGTTCGTCCAGGGCTCGCACGACTACCTCCTCCCCGTGACCCCCGACCGCGGGCCCGACGGGCTCGGTCGCGCGCGCACCTGGGACTGGCCGGCCTCGGTGGTCGAGGTGCCCGCGGGCGACCTGCGCGACGCCGATGTCGACCTCGTGCTGCTGCAGCGGCCCCACGAGCTCCGGCTCGCCGAGGAGTGGCTGGGCCGGCGACCCGGGCGCGACGTCCCGGCGGTCTACCTCGAGCACAACACCCCGTTGCACGGCACCCCCGACGTGCCCGACACCCGCCACCCGCTGGCCGGGCAGTCCACGATCCCGATCGTCCACGTGACCGGTTTCAACCAGCTCTTCTGGGACTGCGCCGGTGCCCGGACCACGGTGATCGACCACGGGATCGTCGACCCCGGCCACCGCTACACCGGGGCGGTGCCCCATGCGGCCGTGGCCGTCAACGACCCGGTCCGCCGCGGCCGCTCGGTCGGCACGGACCTGCTGGATCCACTGGCCGGATCCGTCGGGGTCGACGTCTTCGGCATGCGGGTCTCGCAGCTCCCCGCCCGGCTCGGGCTGCGCACCTACGAGGACCTCCCCCAGGACCGGATGCACGCCGAGCTGGCACGCCGCCGGGTCTACGTGCACACCGCGCGGTGGACCTCCCTCGGTCTCTCGCTGCTCGAGGCGATGCACCTCGGCATGCCGGTCGTCGCCCTCGCCTCGACCGAGGCGCCGATGGCCGTCCCGCCCGAGGCCGGGGTGCTGGTGACGAAGGTGGAGGACATGGTCGCTGCGGTGCGGCGCTTCGTCGACGACCCGGACCTCGCCCGCGCCACCGGCGACGCGGCTCGGGCGGTGGCGCTGGGCCGCTACAACCTGAAGCGGTTCCTCGACGACTGGGACGTGCTGCTGACCGAGGTCGCCGGACCAGCCGCATGAGCGAGCGGGTCGCCGTGGTCGTGGCCACCCGCAACCGGTGGGCCGACCTGCAGATCTCGCTGCCGCGGCACGAGGGTCCGGTGATCCTGGTCGACAACGCCTCGACCGACAACACCCCTGACCGGGTCGCCGCCGACTT
>JAPSKJ010000536.1 GCA_031177735.1 Nocardioides sp. | reverse complement strand
GCCTGCTGGAGATGCGCTTCCGCGACCTGCTCGCCGCCGCCGAGCAGCTGGCCTACGACGTCGTCGTGGTGCACGCCGACCCGCTCACCGAGTCCGAGGACGCCCGGGTGATGTCCATCGACGGCGTACTCCTGCTCACCGTGCCCGCCGGCCGGGTCCGGCCGACCGTGCTCCAGCGCGCCGTCACCCACCTGGAGGAGACCCGGATCCGCGTGCTCGGCAGCGTGCTGGTCGCCGGGCGGGCCTGAACCCACCCGCGCGGGACTCCGGCCACCGGTGTGGTGCGCCGGGCCGGGCCGCGGGACCCGCGGCCGCTCCGCTGCCCGTGCTCGGCGCTGCCACCCATGGGTGCTGGTGGGGCGGACGTGGCGGTGCGGTCGCCTCAGCAGTCCCAGGCGTCACCATCGGTGGCGGCGTCGTGGCAGGCCCGGCGGCGCAGGTCGCCCTCTTCAGCCCGTGTCACGCGGTGCCGACGCGTGCCTCGCGCCGGCGGCCCGCCAGTCGGCCCTGCCACCCATGGGTGCCGCTGGGGCCGACGTGGCGGTGTGGCCGCCTCGACAGTCCCACCCGTCACCATCGGTGGCGGCGTCCGGAAAGCCAGCCGGCGAACCCGCGGCCGGGCCCGCAGCTTGAGCCTGTCGCCCGAGTCCAGACGGTGCGGCGCTCGGTGGGCTCCCGCGGCGGGCGCCGTCGGGGCCCGGGCGAATCGGCCGACTTCTTTCGCAGGCCGGTGGATCAATCAGCGATCCGGACGCACTAGTGGGGTGGCGGTCCGACCGGGCCGCACCCCATGAGTCGACGGTCGCCCGTGCGTGCGGCTGCTCGGCCGTTCGCAAGCGAGGAGCAGTCACGCCTTGGCGCACTCATCCGGACACCACATCCACGGCGGCGGCCCGCACGGTGACGACCGTCGCGGCACGACCACCGACGAGCCCGCCGACTGGCCGCCGCGGTTCCCTCACCTGGCGATCGACCGCCTGCTCGACGACCTCGAGCACGGGCGGACCGTCGACCCGGCGGAGTCGCAGCGCCTGCTGGGACTGGTGGCCCGCGAGGCGCAGCGCTTGCGCACCACGGTGGCGCGGCTCTCGATCGACAAGCTCTCCGACGCCGACAGGGAGGCCCGCGCGATCGTCGCCGAAGCGCAGCGACACGCGCACGAGCTGCGCACCGCGGGCCTGACCGCCCTGGAGAGCCGCCTCGAGGAGGCAGAGATGCTGCTGGCCACCATGCGGGAGGCCTTCCGCGTCGAGCTGCGGGCCTCCGGCGGGCTGCGCGACCAGCCGGGGACCGGCTCGGCCGGCTCGGCCGAGCCCCACGACTGGCCGCGGGAGCCCCGATGACCGCCCGGCCGATCGACGGCCCGACCGCACTGGCCCGGCTGGCGGCCACGCAGGTCGCACCCACCGTCCTGCCGCCGGACGCGGTGAGCCCGCTCGCACCGGGGTCCGCGCCTGCCCAGGTGCCGGTCCCCCCGACGCCGGTCCCCCCGACGCCGGTCGCCCCCGTCGTGGTCGGCCCGCCGGCCGTGGCCGTCGCCCGCCACCCGGTGCCGCTGACCAAGCGGGCGATCGATGTCGTGGTCGCCGCAGTGGCGCTCGGCGTACTCTCCCCGCTGCTGGTGCTCCTCGCTGTGCTGGTGCGGTGCACCAGCAGGGGGCCGATCCTGTTCCGCCAGGTGCGGATCGGGCACGGTGGCGCGCCGTTCGTCATGCTCAAGTTCCGCTCGATGCGCGACGGGGCCC
>JAPSKJ010000535.1 GCA_031177735.1 Nocardioides sp. | reverse complement strand
GCGTAGGGGAACTCCTCACGCGTGGGCAGCACCGGGAGCAGCGCGCGCCGAGCGAGCGCGCCGTGGCCGACCTCGCGCCGCTTCGGCGAGCCGACCCGGCCGGTCTCGCCGGTGGAGAACGGCGGGAAGACGTACTTGTGCATGTAGCGGCGCGACTTCTCCGGGGAGAGCGTGTCGAGCTGCTGCTCCATCTTGAGCATGTCCAGCGTGGTGACACCCAGGATCTGGGTCTCGCCACGCTCGAACAGCGCGGAGCCGTGGACCCGCGGGATCACGCCGACCTCGGCGTGCAGCGGCCGGATGTCGGCCAGGCCGCGGCCGTCGATGCGGACCTTGTCGCGCAGGACGCGCTCACGGACGAGCTTCTTGTTCAGCGAACGGAACGCGGCGCCGATCTCGCCCTCGCGGCCCTCGAAGGACGGGCCGACCTTCTCGAGCAGCTCGGCCTTGATCTCGTCGAGGCGGTCCTGGCGCTCGTGCTTGCCGGCGATGGTCAGCGCCTCGGCGGTCTGCTTGGCGACGGCAGCCTCGACGGCGGCGTACACGTCGTCCTCGTAGTCGAGGAAGATCGGGAACTCCTGGACCGGCTTGGCGGCCACGTTGGCGAGCTCGACCTGCGCCTCGCACAGCTGCTTGATGAAGGGCTTGGCGGCGTCGAGGCCGCTGGCGACCACGGGCTCGCTCGGGGCCTGGGTGCCGGACTGGATGAGGTCCCAGGCCGCCTCGGTGGCCTCGGCCTCGACCATCATGATGGCGACGTCGCCGGTCTCGGTGACGCGGCCGGCGACGACCATGTCGAAGACGGCGTTCTCGAGCTGGCTGTGGGTCGGGAACGCCACCCACTGGCCCTCGATCAGGGCGACCCGGACACCGCCGACCGGTCCGGAGAACGGCAGGCCGGAGAGCTGGGTCGACATCGACGCGGCGTTGATCGCGAGCACGTCGTAGGGCTGGTCGGGGTCGAGCGCCAGCACGGTGATGACGACCTGGACCTCGTTGCGCAGGCCCTTCTTGAAGGTCGGGCGCAGCGGGCGGTCGATGAGGCGGCAGGTGAGGATGGCGTCCTCAGAGGGACGGCCCTCGCTGCGGAAGAAGGAGCCGGGGATCTGCCCCACGGCGTACATCCGCTCCTCCACGTCGATGGTGAGCGGGAAGAAGTCGAAGTGGTCCTTCGGCTGCTTCGAGGCGGTCGTCGCCGACAGCAGCATGGTCTCGTCGTCGAGGTAGGCGGTCACCGAGCCGGCGGCCTGCCGGGCCAGCAGGCCCGTCTCGAACTTGACGGTGCGGGTGCCGAACTTGCCGTTGTCGATCACGGTCTCGACGGCGGAGATGACGGGTTCAGTCAATGTTTTTCTCTTGTCATGAGCGTCGGGGCGTCGCGCCCCGTGAATGGATTTCTGATATCGCCAGCCAGCCTATCGACTGCACGGCCAAATGCAGAACGGGCGGCCCCCAAGAGGGGACCACCCGTTCACGCGAAGCACGTGGAGATCAACGACGCAGGCCGAGCCGCTCGACGATCGAGCGGTAGCGGTTGATGTCGGTCTTCTGCAGGTAGTTGAGAAGGCGACGGCGCTGGCCGACGAGCAGCAGCAGACCACGACGGCTGTGGTGGTCGTGCTTGTGCTGCTTGAGGTGCTCGGTCAGGTGCGAGATGCGGTGCGAGAGCAGCGCGACCTGGACCTCGGGGGAACCGGTGTCGCCCTCGGTCGTGGCGTACTCGGCGATGATCTTCTTCTTGGTCTCCGCGTC
>JAPSKJ010000067.1 GCA_031177735.1 Nocardioides sp. | reverse complement strand
CCGCGAGAGCCTCGTCGAGGCGGCCCGGTCGCTGGAGACCGTGGACTACGAGGGGATGCTGCCCGAGCCGGAGACCATGGAGCTCGAGGACGGCGCGACGGACCTGATCTGGCGCCAGAGTGTGATCAACGCCGTGGACCCGGCTGCGCCGACCGGCGTCACCGCGACCGGTGAGTACTTCACCGGACCCACGGTCGAGGAGATGGACTACACCGAGCCCTGCTTCTCGCTCAGCTGATCCGACCCCTCGGCAGGACCACCACCGGGCGGTGTCCTCGCGTCCACGACGTGCGGACACCGCCGCGGTGCTACTGGCGGTGCGTGGCGGTGCGTCCGCAGCCCAGCGCTCGCGGTCAGGTGGTGTAGCGCAACAGCGTGATCAGGCCGAAGACGGCGAGCACGCCCACGATGATCAGGACCACCATGAGCAGGGGGAAGCCCCCGCGCTTCTCAGGACCGTTCAGCGGGTGGTTCGTCGTCGGTCGTCGGCGGTCGTCGTCGGTGGGCTCCACATCGGCGCCAGTACCCGCCGCCGGGAGCGGCCATGCCGTCACCGCACCGGCACCTCCGGGCGGGGCGGATCCGGCGGATGACGCCTGCACGCGCCCGACCGTTAGAGTGGACGCGCCCGACGCCCCCGTTTCCCACCGAAGGACCGACGAAGCATCCGATGGACGGCTCTCAAAGTAGCCCCCCACCGACCCTGCTGATCACTCCCGCGACGGGGGCCGACCGGTGACCGAGCTCCTCCTGCTCGGGCTGGCCCTGCTCCTGGTCGCCGCATGCGGGATCTTCGTCGCCGCGGAGTTCTCGTTGGTGGCCGTCGACCGTGCCGCGGTCGAGCAGGCGGCCGCCGACGGTGACCACGCCGCGGAAGGCGTGCGCCAGGCGATCCGCGCACTGTCGACCAACCTTTCCGGTGCGCAGATCGGCATCACGGTGACCAACCTCGGCATCGGCTGGTTGGCCGAGCCGGCGGTCTCCGCGCTCATCGACGACCCGTTGGCGGCGCTGGGCGTCCCCGACGGCGCGGTGACGCCGCTCGCTATCGCCATCGGTCTGGTCGTGTCGACCGTGGTCACCATGCTCTTCGGTGAGCTGGTGCCCAAGAACCTTGCCATCGCCGTGCCCATGGCCACCGCCCGGGCCACCCAGGGCTTCATGCGCGGGTTCACCAGCGTCAACCGGCTCCCGATCCGCGTGCTCAACGGCACGGCCAACGCTCTCGTACGACGCCTCGGCATCGAACCGCAGGAGGAGCTCCGCTCCGCCCGCAGCTCGACGGAGCTGGCCTCCCTCATCCAGCGCTCGGCCGACGAGGGGACCCTCGACGCCGACACCGCCGAGCTGATGGAGCGCTCGGTGGAGTTCGGCACGCGCACCGCCGGCGAGATCATGACCCCACGCGTGCGGATCCACAGCGTGGAGGAGAACGACCGCGCGGAGGCCGTCATCGAGTTGGCCCGCCGCACTGGCCACTCCCGTTTCCCCGTGCTCGACGCCGAGGACACCGTGGTGGGCACCGTGCACGTCAAGAACGCGGTAGCACTTCCGGTGCACGAGCGCTCGACCGTGCGGGTCAAGCACCTGATGGCCAAGCCCGTCGTCGTACCCGACTCCTTGCGCCTGGACCCGCTGCTGGCGCTGCTGCGTGCCGAGAGCTTCCA
This sequence comes from Nocardioides sp., assembly GCA_031177735.1. Lineage (GTDB taxonomy): Bacteria > Actinomycetota > Actinomycetes > Propionibacteriales > Nocardioidaceae > Nocardioides. The sequence goes on along the minus strand of JAPSKJ010000067.1, from coordinate 8,972 downwards.
GATGGCCGTCGTCCTCGACGAGTACGGCGGCCACGCCGGCATCGTCACGCTGGAGGACGTGATCGAGGAGATCGTCGGCGACATCGCCGACGAGCACGACTCGATGGGCGCCCAAGCGCGCCTGCGCCGCGACGGCAGCTGGTCGCTGTCCGGTCTGCTGCGGCCCGACGAGGTCGACGACCTGACCGGTGTTCCCCTGCCGGAGAACGAGGACTACGACACGATCGCCGGCCTGGTCATGCGCGAGCTCGGTCGCGTCCCCGTGCGTGGTGACCGGATCGAGCTGAGGGTGCCCGACCCTGGGAGTGACCCGGACGAGGCTCGGGAGCGCCGGGTCAGCCTCACGGTCGACCACATGGACGGCCTTCGCGTCGACCGGCTCACCCTGCGCGTGCTGGAGGACCCCGATGAGTGAGCCCGTGGCACTCGCACTGGGAGCCCTGCTGCTCCTGCTCAACGCCTTCTTCGTCGGGGCGGAGTTCGCGCTGGTCTCCGCGCGCCGCAGCCAGATCGAGCCGCTCGCCCAGAGCGGGTCGCGGATGGCACGCACGACGCTGCGCGCGATGGAGCAGGTCTCGCTGATGATGGCCGGCGCCCAGCTCGGCATCACCGTCTGCTCGCTGCTGCTCGGTGCCATCGCCGAGCCCGCGCTCGCCCACCTGATCGAGCCGGCCTTCGAGGCGCTGCACGTCCCGCACGAGCTGGTCCACCCGTGCGCGTTCGCGATCGCCCTGCTCCTGGTGGTCTACCTCCACGTGGTGCTCGGCGAGATGGTGCCCAAGAACATCGCCCTGGCGGGCCCGGACCGGGCGGCCCTCGTGCTCGGGCCGCCGATGTTCGCGGTGGTGTCGATGCTGCGCCCGGTGATCACCGGCCTCAACGCGATGGCCAACGGCACCCTCCGGTTGCTGCGCGTGGAGCCCAGGGACGAGGTGTCGTCGACCTACACCCGCGAGGAGGTCGCCGCCCTGGTCGAGGAGTCGCACGGCGAGGGGATGATCGAGGCCGACGAGTACGACCGGCTCGCCGGCGCGCTGGGATTCACCGAGAAGACCGTCGCGGCCGTGCTGCTCACACCCGACACCCTCGCCATGGTCGCCCGGGGGTCCACCGGCGCCGACGTGGAGGCGCTGTGCGCGGCCACCGGCTTCAGCAGGTTCCCCGTGACCGGTGCCGACGGCGACCTCGTCGGCTACCTGCACATCAAGGACGTGCTCGAGCCGGACGAGGAGCGCCGTGAGCGACCGGTGGACGACAAGTGGATCCGGCCGTTCGCCTCGGTCACGGCCGAGACCCCTCTCCACGAGGCGCTGGAGACGCTGCAACGGCGCGGCGCGCACATGGCGCGCGTGGTCGAGCCCGACGGACGGACGCTGGGCCTGGCCACCCTCGAGGACGTCATCGAGGAGCTCGTCGGTGAGATCCGCGACGCCGCGCACGCGGACGAGCAGGTCTGACCCGGCTCCGGCCGGCGCGGCCGTTAGGGTGGCGCTCGTGTCCGAGACGTCCAGCCGCACCGACCGGGTGTGGACGGTCCCGAACGTGATCAGCGCGGTCCGGCTGGCCGGCATCCCGCTCTTCCTGTGGCTGGTGCTCGGTCCGGAGGCCGACGCCTGGGCGCTCGGGGTGCTCGTGCTGGCGGGCATCTCCGACTGGGTCGACGGCTGGCTGGCCCGCCGATGGAACCAGATCTCGGCGCTCGGCCAGCTGCTCGACCCGATCGCCGACCGGCTCTACATCCTGGCCGTGGTCATCGCGCTCGCGCTGCGTGACATCGTGCCGTGGTGGTTGGCGCTGCTGCTGCCGCTGCGCGACGTCTTGATGTGGGGGCTCGTCCCGCTGCTGCGCACCCGCGGCTACAGCTCCCTGCCGGTGCACTTCCTCGGCAAGGCGGCCACCTTCAACCTGCTCTACGCCTTCCCGCTGCTCTTCATCGGCGACGGGGACGGCACGGTCGCGACCCTCGCCAAGGTCTTCGGCTGGGCGTTCGCGGTGTGGGGGATCGTCCTGTACTGGTGGGCCGGCGTGCTCTACGCCGTCCAGGTCCGCACCCTGATGACCACCGTCCCCCGGCGGCCGCGGTGACGGCGCCGCGAGCGGTCCCGGAGTCGCTCACCCAGCCGCTCCTGGACCGCATCACCCGCCAGTCGCTGGACGAGGACTACCAGCACGTCGCCGAGCAGCGCCGCCAGGCCGGCGCCGTGGTCGCACGCCCTCGTCCTCGCCGCCGGGTGAGCGTCGTGGTGGTCGTCTGCTTCGGGCTGCTCGTCTCGGTGGCGGCCCTGCAGACCTCGCGCAACGCGGACGTCGACAGCGCCGGGCGGGCGACGCTCATCCAGCGGATCAACGAGCGCAACGCGGTCGTCGCCGACATGCAGCAGCGGATCGCGGACGCCCGCGCGGAGAACTCCGCGCTCGAGGGCACCTTGCTCTCGCTGGAGAGCCAGTTCGCCCGGGTCATCGATCGCCGTGCGCAGCTGCGGTCGACGACCGGCTTCGGCGTGGTGCGCGGCGAGGGTGTCCGCGCCGTCGTCGACGACGCGCCGACGGGCGGGGAGGGGCAGGTGCGCGATGCGGACCTGGCGCTCCTCGTCAACGGGTTGTGGGCGGCCGGTGCGCGGGCGATCTCGGTCAACGGACAGCGGCTGACCGTGCTCAGCGCACTGCGCAACTCCGCGCAGACGATCCGGGTCAACGACGTGAGCCTGTCCCCGCCGTACACGGTCCTTGCCGCCGGTGACCGCGACACGCTGCAGGCACGGTTCGCCGAGACGACGTCCGGCGCACGGTTCCACGACCTGACCAGGACGCTCGGCATGGCGTTCTCGATGGATGATGTCGAGGAGCTCGAAGTGCCGGCCGCGCCGAGCCGGATCCTCCGTCTGCGGAGCATCGTCGAGGATGATGCGGCACAACCGACGCCGAATGCCCAGGAGGAGACGCCGTGATCGCCGCCCTCGGACTGCTGGCCGGGATCCTGCTCGGGCTGGTGTTCCGTCCCGATGTCCCGGCCGGGCTCGAGCCCTACCTGCCCATCGCCGTGGTCGCCGCCCTCGACGCCGTCTTCGGCGCGCTGCGCGCCTACCTCGACGGGATCTTCGACGACAAGGTCTTCGTGGTGTCCTTCGTCAGCAACGTCCTCATCGCGGCGGGGATCGTCTACCTGGGCGACAAGCTGGGCGTCGGCGGCCAGCTCTCCACCGGCGTGATCGTCGTGCTGGGCATCCGGATCTTCTCCAACGTCGCGGCGATCCGTCGTCACATCTTCCACGCCTGAGCCATGCCCGACCAGACGTCACGACCCGCCCCGCCGGAGGCTCCGCAGAGCCCGAGGGAGCGGCTGCTGCACTCACTGGGCCGGCCGCGGCGCAGCCAGATCGTGGTGGCGCTGCTGCTCGCGGCGCTCGGCTTCGCCGCGGTCACCCAGGTCCGGACCACCGAGGACGACCGCACCTACGCCGGCTACCGCGAGCAGGACCTCATCGACGTCCTCAACGGCCTGGCCGGCACCGCGCAGCGCAACCAGAGCGAGCTGGACCGGCTCCAGGCGGCCCGGGCCGACCTGCTCTCCGACACCGAGCAGCGGGAGGCGGCGCTCGAGCAGGCCCGCGGGCAGGTCGACGCGCTCAGCGTGCTCGCCGGCGTCGTACCGGTCACGGGGCCAGGCATCCGGGTGACGATCACCGAGAAGGTCGCACAGGTCGAGGTCGGGAGCTTCATCGACCTGATCCAGGAGCTGCGCTCGGTGGGCGCGGAGGCGATCCAGGTCAACGGCCAGGTCCGCCTGGTCGCCCAGTCGTCGTTCGAGCAGGGGGCGGGCGGCCTCGTCGTCGACGGCAAGCGGCTGGCCCCGCCGTACGTCGTCGACGCGATCGGGGAGCCGACCACGCTCGCCGGTGCGGTCACCTTCGCCAACGGCCCGCAGACGCAGCTGGAGGACGACGGCGCCGAGGTCGAGATGCAGCAGCTGGACTCCCTCGACATCGAGAGCACCGTGCCCGACCCGGCGGCCGACACGCCCTGACCGGTGCAAGCCCGGACGGGCCAGTAGGGTTCGGCGCAGGAGCCCACGCCCAGACGAGGAGACGACGTGTACCCCGACGACCTGAGCTACACCAGCGAGCACGAGTGGCTGCGCAACCCCGGCGAGCACGAGGGCGCGGTCCGGGTCGGCATCACCCACTTCGCCCAGGACGCCCTCGGCGACATCGTCTACGTCTCGCTCCCCGAGATCGGGCAGACCGTCACGGCGGGGGAGACCTGCGGCGAGCTCGAGTCGACCAAGTCCGTCAGCGACGTCTACGCCCCCGTGAGCGGTGAGGTGGTCGCCCGCAACGAGGCGCTCGACGCGACGCCCGAGCTCGTCAACGACGACCCGTACGGCGGCGGCTGGCTCTTCGAGGTGGTCCTCTCCGAGCCCGGCCAGCTCGACGGGCTGATGGATGCGGCGGCCTACGAGGCCAGCCTCCAGGGCTGATCGCCCTGATCCGACCGCACCGGTCAGCCGGTCGACCGACCGATTGCGGCATCCGCCCTTGTCGTCGGCGGCTCGGCTGATAGGTTCGGACAACCATCACCCTCCGCCAATGCCTGAGGCTCGTTGCGAGCCGGCGGAGGTGGTGAGACGACCGAGGCACTGAGGAGGAGCACCGATGCCGTTCTGCACCGCGTGCGGCAGCAAGAACCCCGACGACGCCCGGTTCTGCTCCCAGTGCGGCAACCGTCTGGTCCCGGCCGGCGAGCAGCCCGACGACCAGGCCTCGGGCTCGGAGTCCACGGCCACCATCCAGATCGGTGACAAGACCGATACCTTCGACTCGCTCGGGCCCGTCGACGCGGCGGCGGTCGACGCGCTCCCCGCCGGCCACGCCCTGCTGGTCGTCCAGCGCGGTCCCGGCTCCGGCAGCCGGTTCCTGCTCGACCAGGACGTGGTCAACGCCGGTCGGCACCCGGACAGCGAGATCTTCCTCGACGACGTGACGGTCTCGCGCCGGCACGCCTCGTTCCAGCGCGCCGGCGACACGTTCTCGGTGAGCGATGTCGGCAGCCTCAACGGCACCTACGTCAACCGCGACCGCATCGACAAGGTCGTCCTCAAGGACGGCGACGAGGTCCAGATCGGCAAGTTCCGGCTGGTCTTCTACGCGGGGCACGAGGACTGATCCGGGTTGGCTGCAGACGGTGCTTCTCGGGCCGCTGCCGACGGGCTGCACGAGCGGCTCACCATCGGTCAGGTCCTCGACCTGCTCAAGGCCGACTTCCCTGACGTGTCGATCCCGCAGATCCGGTTCTACGAGGACAAGGGGCTGGTGAAGCCGGAGCGCACGCCGGCCGGCTACCGGAAGTTCTCCCACGGCGACGTCGAGCGGTTGCGCTACGTGCTGCGCATGAAGCGCGACCACTACCTCCCGCTGAAGGTGATCGGTGAGCACCTCGAGGCGATCGACCGGGGACTGGAGCCGCCGCCCATCGAGCCGGTGGTCCCCACCGTCCCGAAGGTGGCCCTGGCCGCTGACGGGCTGCCCAGCGCTGCGTCCTTCCTCCGGCGCGACAACCTGCGCCTCTCCCGCCGCGAGCTGCTGAAGGTCGCGGAGGTCGGCGAGGACCTGCTCGCCGAGCTCGAGCGGTACGGCCTGGTCACCGCCTCGCGCTCCGGCCACTACGACACCGACGCGCTCGTCGTCGCTCAGACGGCCCGCGAGCTGGGGGACTACGGCATCGAGCCGCGGCACCTGCGTGCGATGAAGACCGCGGCCGACCGGGAGGTCGGGCTGGTCGAGCAGGTCGTCGCGCCGCACCGGCGGGCCAGTGACACCGCCGCCCGCGCTCGAGCCGAGGAGACCGCGAGCGAGGTGGCCGCGCTCGCGGTCCGGCTGCACGCCACGCTGGTGAAGGTCGGTCTGCGCCGGACCTGATCCAGCATCGGCACGCGGGGTACTGTGAAGGTGTGCGCGAAGTCGATGTGATGGGTGTCCGGGTCGAGATGCCCTCCAACAGCCCGATCGTGCTGCTGCGCGAGGTGAGCGGCGACCGCTACCTGCCGATCTGGATCGGCGCGGTGGAGGCCACCGCGATCGCCTTCGCCCAGCAGGGCGTGGTGCCACCGCGCCCCTTGACCCACGACCTGATGAAGGACGTCCTCGAGGCCACTGGTAATCCGCTCGCCGAGGTCCGGATCACCAGCGTCGAGGACGGTGTCTTCTTCGCGACGCTGGTCTTCGAGTCCGGCGTCGAGGTGAGCGCGCGTCCGTCCGACTCGATCGCGCTCGCGCTCCGCACGGGCACGCGCATCATGTGCGCCGAGGACGTCCTGGACGAGGCGGGCCTCGCGGTGCCGGCCGAGCAGGAGGATGAGGTCGAGAAGTTCCGTGAGTTCCTCGACCACGTCACGCCTGAGGACTTCGACGCCCCGCACTGACTCCAACGCTCACGTTGAGGGTGAGGGTTGCGACACGCCGGGGATGTCTTTGACGGCCAGGTCGAGGCGGGCCTACGGTGAACTGTCTTCGTTGTAACTCCACCGGTGAGTTTTGACTCGTCGGACCTTCCCCATGGGGTTACGCTCAGCGGAGTAGACCACGGAGGAACGCGTGAACGAGCAGGAGACCGGCGTCGACGCCGAGGCCGTCCGTGCAGCCGAACAGGCTGCCGAGAACGCCGCTGAGCAGGGACTCCTGTTCACCGACGACGTCTCGCCGCTGCCCAGTGACACGGGATACCGCGGGCCGACCGCGTGCAACGCTGCGGGCATCACCTACCGCCAGCTCGACTACTGGGCCCGCACCGGCCTGGTGGAGCCGAGTGTGCGTGGCGCGAGCGGGTCGGGCACCCAGCGGCTCTACTCCTTCAAGGACATCCTGCTGCTCAAGGTCATCAAGCGGCTTCTCGACGCAGGCATCTCGCTGCAGCAGATCCGCACGGCCGTGCAGCACCTGCGCGAGCGCGGGACCGACGACCTGACCCGGGTCACGCTGATGAGCGACGGCGCCTCGGTCTATGAGTGCACCAGCAGCGACGAGGTCATCGACCTGCTCCAGGGCGGGCAGGGCGTCTTCGGCATCGCCATCGGCGGCGTGTGGCGCGAGATCGAGGGCACGCTCTCGGAGCTGCCCAGCGAGCGCACCGTCGATGACTCCACCTCCGCCACCACGGTGGCGGGTGACGAGCTCGCCGCCCGGCGCGCGGCCCGCAGCGTCGGCTGACCACCTGCACCTGCTCTGCGTCCGAGCCCTGGCCCGTCGATGACGGTGCCGGGGCTCGGGGCGTTAGAGTGGTCGCGCTGCACATCCCACGTGGGAGAGCGCAGGCCCGCACGGGACCGGCGCGCCGAAGGGGCAATTCCTCCCCGGAATCTCTCAGGCACCACGACCGCGCGGGCCAGGCAACTCTGAAGGACCCGCTCGGGGCTGACAGAGGGGGAGGACCGCACATCGCGTGTCCTTTCGACCCCCAGGAGCCCCCGTGTCCGACTCCCCGTCGCTCTCCGAGCTCGACGCTGCGCTGCCGTTCGTCGACCGCCACATCGGCCTGACGCCTGACGACGAGCGCCACATGCTCGACACGCTGGGCTTCGCCTCGCTCACCGCGCTGATGGATGCCGCCGTGCCCTCGGGGATCCGCGCCGTGGACTCCCTGGGCGGTCTGCCCACGCCGATGAGCGAGTCGGCCGTCGCGGCGCTGGCTCGGGAGATCGCCGGCCAGAACAAGCCCGGCGAGGCACTGATCGGGCTGGGGTACCACGGCACGATCACACCCCCGGTCATCCGTCGCAACGTCCTGGAGGACCCCAGCTGGTACACCGCCTACACGCCGTACCAGCCGGAGATCTCCCAGGGGCGGCTCGAGGCGCTCATCAACTTCCAGACCATGGTCGGCGACCTCGCCGGCCTGCCGACCGCGAACGCCTCCCTCCTGGACGAGGGCACCGCCGCGGCCGAGGCGATGACGCTCGTGCGGCGGGCGAACAAGTCGGCCGAGGGGCCGTTCGTGATCGACGCCGATGCCCTGCCGCAGACCATCGAGGTGGTCCGCACCCGCGCCGAGGCGATGGGCATCGAGGTGGTGGTCGCCGACCTCACCGACGGGCTACCCGAGGGCGTGCTGTGCGGTGTGCTGGTGCAGTACCCCGGCGCTTCCGGTCGCGTCGTCGACCCGCGTGGTCTCATCGAGGCGGTCCACGAGCGCGGTGGTTACGCGGTCGTGGCCGCCGATCTCCTGGCGCTCACCGTGCTCGAGGCGCCGGGCGCCCTGGGCGCCGACGTCGTCGTGGGCTCCTCCCAGCGCTTCGGCGTCCCACTGTTCTACGGCGGTCCGCACGCCGGGTTCATGGCCGTGTCCAAGGGCCTCGAGCGGCACATGCCGGGACGGCTGGTCGGGGTCTCGATCGACGCCGAGGGCCGCCCCGCCTACCGGCTGGCGCTGCAGACCCGCGAGCAGCACATCCGCCGCGACAAGGCGACCTCCAACATCTGCACGGCGCAGGTGCTCCTCGCCGTCGTCGCTTCGATGTACGCCGTCTACCACGGCCCCGACGGGTTGCGGGCGATCGCCACCCGCACCCATCGCTACGCCGCCGTGCTCGCCGCCGCCCTGCGCAGCGGCGGGTACGAGCTGGTCTCCGAGACCTTCTTCGACACGCTGACCGTCGCCGTCCCCGGCCGGGCCGCGGAGGTGGTGGCGGGTGCCCGCTCGCTGGGCGTGCACCTGCGGTTGGTCGACGGCGACACGGTGGGCATCTCGACCTCGGAGACCACGACCCGCTCCACCCTCAGCGCGGTGCTGCGCGCCTTCGGGGTCGACGCGGACCTCGACGACCTCGACCGCGCCACCGGTGACGCCCTCCCGGTCGGGCTGCTGCGGCAGACGGCGTACCTCACCCACCCGGTGTTCCACGAGCACCACAGCGAGACCCAGATGCTGCGCTACCTGCGCCGGCTCTCGGCGCGCGACTACGCACTCGACCGCGGCATGAT
>JAPSKJ010000534.1 GCA_031177735.1 Nocardioides sp. | reverse complement strand
GGGAAGCGCTCGTCGAACCCGCCGACGCCCGAGAGCGCCGCCCGGCGGTAGCTCAGGTCGGCGGTGATCCAGCGGGAGGTGGCGAGCCCGGCCGTGCCGCGCTCCCAGTCGGTGGGCCGACGGTCCTTCGGCAGCGGCACCTGCACGCGCGCCGCCGTCCCGACCGCGCCCCGGGCGTCGGCGCGGCCGAGGTCGGCGAGCAGGTCGGCGTACCACTCGCGGCCGGGGAGCACGTCGTCGTCGAGGAACGAGACCCATGGGGTGCGGGCGTGCCGCCAGCCGATGTTGCGGGCGTGGGCCGGTCCGCGGCCGCCGGCGCGCAGCACCGTGACGTCGAGATCGGGATGACCCAACGTGGTGTCGGGCGTGGGGCGGTCGTCGACGAGGATGACCGGTGCGGTGACCGGCTCGGCCTGCCCGGCGAGCGCGTCGAGCAGCGCGTCCAGGCTGGGGCGGCCGAGGGTCGGGATGACGATCGTGGTGGCGGCGCTCATCGGGCCGCCTCGCCGCGTGAGCGCCGCAGCGCGCGTCGTCGGTCGCTGGTCGGGAGACAGCGTTCGCGCGCGTGACCGACCAGCCTCATCGGCGCTGTCCGAGGTCAGGACGGCGCACGACGAACGGGCCGATCGCCAGCAGCGAGACCGGTGCCGACCCGAAGCACTCCAGCGCGTCACGCGGGTCGTCGACCATCGGCCGGCCCGCGGTGTTGAGGCTGGTGTTGACCACGACGGGCAGGCCCGTGCGCCGCTCGAACGCCGCCAGCATCCGGTGCACGAGCGGCTCGTGGTCGGCGTCGACGGTCTGCACCCGGGCGGTGCCGTCGACGTGGACGACCGCCGGGATCCGCTCACGCCACGCGGGGTCGACGTCGTGGACGAAGAGCATGTAGGGCGACGGGAGCGGCCCGCGCTGGAAGATCTCGCTCGCCCGCTCGGCCAGCACCATCGGGGCGACCGGCCGGAACTGCTCGCGACCCTTGACGTCGTTGAGCCGCTCGAGGTTGCTGGCCCTGCCGGGGTGGGCCAGCAGGGAGCGGTGGCCGAGGGCGCGCGGGCCGTACTCGCTGCGCCCCTGGAACCACGCCACCACACCGTCGGAGGCCAGGCACTCGGCGACCTCCTCGGCCACGTCGTCGGGCCGGACGTAGGGCAGCTGCGCGGTGCGCAGCCACGACTCGATCTCGTCGTCGGACCAGCCGCGGCCGAGGTCGGCGCCCGACATCGGGGTGAGGGTGTCGCCGGACTCGGCCGCCACGTGCAGGGCGCTCCCCAGCGCCGTGCCGGCGTCCCCTGCCGCGGGCTGCACCCAGACGTCGTCGTACCCGCTCTCGGCGAAGAGCCGGGTGTTGGCGACGCAGTTGAGGGCGACGCCCCCGGCGAGGGTGAGCCGGGTGCCGCCGGAGCGCTCGCGCAGCCAGCGCGTGAGGTCGAGGAGCACCTCCTCGAGCACCTTCTGCGCGCTCGCGGCCAGGTCGGCGTGGTCCTGCGTCCACTCCTCGCCCTTGCCGAGCGGCTTGGCGAGGGCGCCCCAGTCGATCCGCCCGCCGGCCGGCGGCACCGTGACGAACCCGCCGTCACCGGTCGCTCGGACGTGCTCGCGCAGCTCGGCGAGGAAGCGCGGCTCTCCGTAGGAGGCCAGCGCCATCACCTTGTACTCGTCGGAGGAGCGCAGGAAGCCCAGGTGCTCGGTCAGGTCCTCGTACATCAGCCCCAGCGAGTGCGGCAGCTGCTGGGTGTGGTGCACGGTGAGCCGGCCG
>JAPSKJ010000066.1 GCA_031177735.1 Nocardioides sp. | reverse complement strand
CCGGATCACGCCACCCAGCAGCCACCGATCGGAATAGTTAGCACGGGTAATGACTTACGCTAATTGACATGCCTTCTGCGACCACTGCGCGCTCCGCCGGTCTGGCATCCGACCTCCGTCTGGCCGTGATGCGGCTGCGGCGACGGCTGGCGCTCGAGCGGCACCCCGCCAACGACCTGTCGATGACGGCGATGGCGGTGCTGGGCGCGCTGCACCTGCACGGGGAGATGACGGTGGGGGAGCTCGCCGCGCGCGAGCGGGTGCAGCCGCCGAGCATGACCCGCACGGTCAACCACCTGGAGGCCGCCGGCTACATCGCCCGGCGCCCCGGTGAGTCCGACCGCCGCCAGGTCCACGTCGCGATCACCGAGCGCGGCACCGCCACCGTGCTCGCCGACCGCGCCCGCCGTGACGAGTGGCTCGCGCGACGACTCAATGCCCTCACCGCCGAGGAGCGCGCGACGCTCCGCAAGGCGGCCCCACTTCTGGAAAGGTTGGCCAACAGCGAGTGAGCCCCACGTTCCGTGCCCTGAGCAACCCCAACTACCGCCTCTACCTGGCCGGCAGCACCGTGTCGAACGTCGGCACCTGGATGATGCGCATCGCCCAGGACTGGCTGGTGCTCAGCCTCACCGGCAGCGGCACCGCGCTCGGGATCACCACGGGACTGCAGTTCCTCCCCGTCCTCCTGCTCAGTCCGTACGCCGGCGTGGTGGCCGACCGCGTCTCCAAGCGCCGCCTCCTCCAGCTCGCGCAGGGCACCATGGCGTTCTTCTCCCTGGTCCTGGGCCTGGTCGCCGTGCTCGGCGTGGCCCAGCCGTGGATGGTCTACGTGCTGGCCTTCCTCTTCGGGGTCGGCTCCGCCTTCGACGCACCCGCGCGGCAGTCGTTCGTCTCCGAGATGGTCGACCCCGACCAGGTGACCAACGCGGTCGGGCTCAACTCCGCGAGCTTCAACGCCGCCCGCATGCTCGGCCCGGCGCTCGCCGGGCTGCTCATCGGCCTGCTGGGCAGCGGCGTGGAGGCGACCGGCTGGGTCATCCTCCTCAACGCGGTCAGCTACCTCGCGGTGATCGTGCAGCTCCAGCGGATGGACACCGCGCTGCTGCACTCGCCAGCCCCGCGGGGGCGCGAGCGAGGGCAGTTCCGTGAGGGCCTGCGCTACCTGCGCACCCAGCCGCGCCTGCTCACGGTGCTGGTCATCGTCTTCTTCGCCGGCACCTTCGGCCTCAACTTCCAGATCACCTCGGCGCTGATGGCCACCGAGGTCTACGGCAAGGGCGCCGGCGAGTTCGGGCTCCTCGGCTCCGCCCTGGCGGTCGGGTCGCTGGCGGGCGCGCTCCTCGCCGCACGCCGGGTGCGGGTGCCCCTGGCGCTCGTGGTGGGCGCCGGACTCGCCTTCGGCACGGCCGTCATCGTGGCTGGCCTGATGCCGTCGTACCTGCTCTTCGCGCTCTTCGCGCCGGTCGTCGGCTTCACCTCGCTCACCCTGCTGAACTCCGCCAACGCGACGATGCAGCTCGGCTCCGACCCGGCGCTGCGGGGCCGGGTGATGGCGCTCTACATGACCGTCGTCATGGGCGGTACGCCGCTCGGCGCGCCGCTCATCGGATGGATCGGGGAGCACCTCGGCGCCCGGTGGTCCATGGCCCTCGGGGGTATCCTGGTGATCGTCGGCGTGGCGCTCGCCCTCGTCCTGTTCGCCCGGACCTCGGGCGGACTGTCCACACGGCTGCCCGGGAGACTCTCCAGCGTTTTGACCCCTCCTACAGCGGCCGGTAACCTCAATCCTCGTGTCTGGGACGACCAGGCCGTTGCGCGTGCCCGGAACTAAGGCGCGGGACAGGACCGCGATCACCGGGTAGGCACGCTCCACACCCACGCTCGACCAGCCAGGTCGGACCACGGTGCTGCGGGAAGGGCGACACGCCCGACCGCGGGGGGCGAGACGACACCGGTTGGTAGCGCACCACCTGGACACAGCAGCAGAGTCCTGCGGGGCAGATCGCCGCGTAGTGAGAGCAAGACGAAAGGGAACCACTCGGTGCCCACTATTCAGCAGCTGGTCCGCAAGGGCCGCCAGGACAAGGTGTCGAAGAACAAGACGCCTGCCCTGAAGGGGTCTCCGCAGCGCCGTGGCGTCTGCACCCGCGTCTACACCACCACCCCGAAGAAGCCGAACTCCGCCCTCCGCAAGGTCGCCCGTGTGCGCCTGAGCAGCGGCGTCGAGGTCACGGCCTACATCCCGGGCGTTGGCCACAATCTTCAGGAGCACTCCATCGTGCTCGTCCGCGGCGGTCGTGTGAAGGACCTCCCCGGCGTTCGTTACAAGATCATCCGCGGCACGCTGGACACCCAGGGCGTCAAGAACCGCAAGCAAGCCCGGAGCCGTTACGGCGCCAAGAAGGAGAAGTGAGATGCCTCGTAAGGGTCCCGCTCCCAAGCGCCCGATCGACGTCGACCCGGTCTACGGGTCCCAGCTGGTGACCCAGCTGGTCTCGAAGGTGCTGCAGGACGGCAAGAAGCAGGTCGCCCAGCGCATCGTCTACACCGCGCTCGAGGGTTGCCGCGAGAAGACCGGCACCGACCCCGTCGTCACGCTCAAGCGTGCGATGGACAACGTCAAGCCGGCCATCGAGGTCAAGTCCCGCCGTGTCGGTGGCGCGACCTACCAGGTCCCGATCGAGGTCAAGGGCACCCGCGGCACCACGCTCGCGCTGCGCTGGCTCGTCGGCTACGCCCAGGACCGTCGTGAGAAGACGATGGCCGAGCGGCTCATGAACGAGATCCTCGACGCGAGCAACGGCCTCGGTGCTGCGGTCAAGAAGCGCGAGGACACCCACAAGATGGCCGAGTCCAACAAGGCCTTCGCGCACTACCGCTGGTGACCACAGGCGGGGCGCCCCGTGCGCCCCGCCTCCACCTGCTCCATTCCCAGACTTTCTAAGGAACGCTGAAGACAGTGGCTGTCGACATCACCACGGACCTCAACAAGGTCCGCAACATCGGCATCATGGCGCACATCGACGCCGGCAAGACCACCACCACCGAGCGCATCCTGTTCTACACCGGCATCACCTACAAGATCGGTGAGGTCCACGAGGGCGCCGCCACGATGGACTGGATGGAGCAGGAGCAGGAGCGCGGCATCACGATCACGTCGGCCGCGACGACCTGCTGGTGGAAGGACCACCAGATCAACATCATCGACACCCCGGGCCACGTCGACTTCACCGTCGAGGTGGAGCGCGCGCTGCGCGTGCTCGACGGTGCCGTCGCCGTCTTCGACGGTGTCGCCGGTGTCGAGCCCCAGTCGCAGACCGTGTGGCGCCAGGCCAACAAGTACTCCGTCCCGCGGATGTGCTTCGTCAACAAGCTCGACCGCACCGGTGCTGACTTCTTCCGCGTGGTCGACTCGATCGTGGACCGGCTCAACTCCACCCCGCTGGTGCTGCAGCTGCCGATCGGCGCCGAGTCCGACTTCATCGGCGTCGTCGACCTGGTCGAGATGCACGCCAAGGTGTGGCGCGGCGAGACCCAGATGGGTGAGGACTACGTCGTCGAGGAGATCCCCGCGGAGCTGGCCGACCAGGCCGAGGAGTACCGCGAGAAGCTGCTCGAGACGCTCTCCGAGGCCGACGACGAGGTCATGGAGAAGTACCTCGACGGTGGCGAGTTCACCGTCCCCGAGCTGAAGGCCGCGATCCGTCGCGCCACCCTCGCCGACAAGCTCAACCCGATCCTGTGCGGCACCGCGTTCAAGAACAAGGGCGTCCAGCCCCTGCTCGACGCGGTCGTCGACTACCTGCCCTCGCCGGTCGACGTGGAGGCCATCATCGGCCACAAGCCGAACGACGAGGAGACCGAGATCGCCCGCAAGCCCAGCGACACGGAGCCGTTCTCCGGCCTGGCCTTCAAGATCGCCTCCGACCCGCACCTGGGCAAGCTGATCTACGTCCGCGTCTACTCCGGCAAGCTGGAGGCTGGCGCGACCGTGCTCAACTCGTCCAACGGGCGCAAGGAGCGGATCGGCAAGGTCTACCAGATGCACGCCAACAAGCGTGAGGAGATCGCGTCGGTCGGCGCCGGCCAGATCGTCGCCGTCATGGGCCTGAAGGACACCAAGACCGGTCACACGCTGTCCGACCCGTCGAACCCGGTCGTGCTCGAGTCGATGACCTTCCCGGCCCCCGTGATCGAGGTCGCGATCGAGCCGAAGACCAAGTCGGACCAGGAGAAGCTGGGCGTCGCGATCCAGCGCCTGGCCGAGGAGGACCCGACCTTCGTCGTCAAGACCGACGAGGAGACCGGCCAGACCATCATCGCCGGCATGGGCGAGCTCCACCTGGAGATCCTCGTCGACCGGATGAAGCGCGAGTTCAAGGTCGAGGCGACCGTCGGCAAGCCGCAGGTCGCCTACCGCGAGACCATCCGCCAGAAGGTCGCGAACCACAGCTACACCCACAAGAAGCAGACCGGTGGTTCGGGTCAGTTCGCGAAGGTCGT
Organism: Nocardioides sp.; assembly: GCA_031177735.1. Taxonomy (GTDB): domain Bacteria; phylum Actinomycetota; class Actinomycetes; order Propionibacteriales; family Nocardioidaceae; genus Nocardioides. Next base: position 6,142 of record JAPSKJ010000066.1, on the reverse strand, counting down.
CATCTCGGTCGAGCCCAACATCGACCCCGAGACCGGCACCGGCGCGGGCTACGAGTTCGTCAACAACGTCTCCGGCGGCCGCGTGCCGAAGGAGTACATCCCCTCGGTCGACCAGGGCGGCCAGGAGGCCATGGAGTTCGGCGTCCTCGCCGGCTACCCGATGGTCGATGTGAAGTTCTCGCTCGAGGACGGCGCCTACCACGACGTCGACTCCTCCGAGCTTGCCTTCAAGATCGCCGGCAACCAGGCCTTCAAGGAGGCCGCTCGGAAGGCCAAGCCTGTCCTGCTCGAGCCGATGTTCGCCGTCGAGGTCACGACGCCCGAGAGCTTCCTGGGCACCGTGATCGGCGACATCAACAGCCGCCGGGGTCAGATCCGCGCGCAGGAGGAGCGTTTCGGCGACATCGTCGTCAGCGCCCTTGTGCCGCTCTCAGAGATGTTCGGGTACGTTGGCGACCTGAGGTCCAAGACCTCTGGTCAGGCGTCGTACGCGATGGAGTTCGACTCGTACGCCGAGGTTCCCACGAACATCGCCGACGAGATCATCAAGAAGGCCCGAGGCGAGTAACGCCCGAGGGGCTTCGGCACCACCACTTCAAGTACGAGTCACGTAAGAAAACCACACCAGGAGGAGCCCACAGTGGCTAAGGCGAAGTTCGAGCGGACCAAGCCGCACGTCAACATCGGCACCATTGGTCACATCGACCACGGTAAGACGACGCTGACCGCAGCGATCACCAAGGTCCTGCACGACAAGTACCCGGACCTGAACCCGTTCACCCCGTTCGACGAGATCGACAAGGCTCCTGAGGAGCGCCAGCGCGGTATCACCATCTCGATCGCGCACGTCGAGTACCAGACGGAGTCGCGTCACTACGCGCACGTGGACTGCCCGGGTCACGCGGACTACATCAAGAACATGATCACCGGTGCCGCCCAGATGGACGGCGCGATCCTGGTGGTCGCCGCCACCGACGGCCCCATGCCGCAGACCCGCGAGCACGTGCTGCTCGCGCGCCAGGTCGGCGTGCCGGCGCTGGTCGTCGCGCTCAACAAGTGCGACATGGTCGACGACGAGGAGCTCATCGAGCTCGTCGAGATGGAGGTGCGCGAGCTCCTCTCCGAGTACGAGTTCCCGGGCGACGACATCCCGGTCGTGCGCGTGGCGGCCTTCCCGGCCCTCAACGGCGACGCCAAGTGGGGCGAGTCGGTTGCCGAGCTCATGCAGGCGGTCGACGACTACATCCCGACCCCGGAGCGCGACACCGACAAGCCGTTCCTGATGCCCGTTGAGGACGTCTTCACGATCACCGGTCGTGGCACCGTCATCACCGGTCGTATCGAGCGCGGCATCGTCAAGGTCGGCGAGGAGGTCGAGATCGTCGGCATCCGCGAGGGCTCGCAGAAGACCACCGTCACCGGTGTCGAGATGTTCCGCAAGCTCCTCGACGAGGGCCAGGCCGGTGAGAACGTCGGTCTGCTCCTGCGCGGCACCAAGCGCGAGGACGTCGAGCGCGGCATGGTTGTTGTGAAGCCGGGCACCACCACCCCGCACACCAACTTCGAGGCCTCGGTCTACATCCTCTCGAAGGAGGAGGGCGGCCGTCACACGCCGTTCTTCAACAACTACCGCCCGCAGTTCTACTTCCGTACCACCGACGTGACCGGCGTCGTGACCCTCCCCGAGGGCACCGAGATGGTCATGCCGGGCGACAACACGGAGATGTCGGTCGAGCTCATCCAGCCGATCGCCATGGACGAGGGTCTGCGCTTCGCGATCCGCGAGGGTGGCCGCACCGTCGGCGCCGGCCGGGTCACCAAGATCACCAAGTGATCTGACCTAGCACAGCTCAAGGAGGCCCCCGCGACCATCAGGTCGCGGGGGCCTTCGGCTATTTGCGGTCGCGGCGCGGCACATCCGCCGGAACGCACTGCCCGCGGGGGTACGCCGCGGCCGGTGCGCCGCTCTCGTCTCCGGTGCGCCGCTCTCGCGACTGGTGCGCCGCTGTCGTGTCCGGTGCGCCGCCGCAGCCGCGCACCGGGTGGGACAACACCGCGTTACATCCGAAGCGCGCCGCCCGGCCCGGACGGATCTGGCTCGGGGACAGAGAAGAGCCGGGGCCCCTCGAGGTGAGGGGCCCCGGCTCACGGGGTCGGAGGGAGGTCGGGTCAGCAGCCGGCGTACGGGCTGGCGGACGCGACCGGCACGTTGTTGGCCTTCTTGTTGATCTTCTTGTACTTCTTCGACGGCTTGTGCAGCTTGAAGTAGCGGACCCAGTCGACCTGGTAGCGGGTGCGCATCATCGGCGTCGTGGCGTTGGGCGCCTCGAGGGCGAACCGGAAGATGTAGGGCACGCCGCCGGTGCGGATGGGCGCCTGAGCGACCGCCTTGGCATCGACGAACCAGGTCACCTTCTTGCGCTTCAGCTCCACGCCCAGCGTGTGGTAGCCGGTGTGGGTCGAGGACCAGGTGGCGGCCTTCTGGAAGGTGTACTGCTGGCCCTGGGCGCGGGCGTAGAGGTCGAAGGTCGGGCGGACCGAGGACCACTTGTCACCCGTCAGCTCCGGGGTGAAGGCCCCGAGGCCGATGGTGCGGGCGCCGCACTGGTCGCCGCCCTGCGGGACGAGCTCGGCGACCGCGCGGTACTGCGCACCGCCGGCCTTGGGCCACGAGGAGGTCTTGATGCGCGCCTCCCAGCGACCGTACGCCTTGCCCTTGCGGGGCTGCGTCGCGCTGACCGAGCCGGTGCTGGGGTTGCTGTAGTTGCCGTCAGCATTGGGGTTGCTGCTGTCGACGTTGAGCGCCCACCAGCTGATGTGCGACATGCCGCTGCCGTTGCTCTGCGTCGGCCAGTTGGCCTGGCTCTGGCCGCGTTCCCAGTCGTACTTCCACGTCAGGGGATACCAGCCGTAGGTGTTGCCGGCGTTGATGGGACCCGGGTCGAGCGTGTCGCTGACATCGGCGTGCGCCGCCGGGCCCAGGCTCAGCAGACCGGGGGTGAGGAGGAGGGCGAGGGCGGCCGCCGCGCGGCGCCCCGCGGGACGGCGGGCTCCGCCGGAGAGTGTGCGTCTGACCATGCGCGCTTTAGTACCCACCGCATCAGGGTAATGATGCGGTTCTCGAGAACGAACTTCCGGAGACCGGGCGCCGATCTCGGCGGACACCCGAATTCCCGCCATCCGGCCCGCGACTGGGACGATGGGCGCCATGTCCGAGCCCGTCCGACCGGCCCGCCCGCACCACAAGCTGACCGACGAGGGTCGCCGGATGCGCGAGGTGCTCACCTACGCGCGGCGGGGGAGCCGGTTCACCCCGGCGCAGGAGGCGGCCTGGGAGGCGCACCACCGCGACTGGGTGATCCCCGACGAGGCCGTGGACCGACCGGACTTCTCGTGGAGCGACTGGTTCGGCCGTGAGGCGCCCTTGATCGTCGAGATCGGATCCGGCGTCGGCGAGGCCACGGCCGCGCTGGCGGCCTCGCGGGCGGCGTACAACGTCGTGGCCTTCGAGGTGTGGCGGCCCGGGGTCGCCGAGACCTTGGGCCGGCTGGCGCAGGCCGGTGCCGACAACGTGCGGATGTGCAGCGTCGACGCGGTCTGGTCGATGCAGCACCTGTTCGCGTCCGGCTCGATCAGCGAGCTGTGGACCTTCTTCCCCGACCCCTGGCACAAGAAGCGGCACCACAAGCGCCGGCTGGTGTCGCCGAGCTTCGCAGCGCTGGCGGCTGACCGGCTGGTGCCGGGGGGAGCGTGGCGGCTGGCGACCGACTGGGCCGACTACGCCGAGCAGATGGTCGCGGTGCTCGACGCCGAGCCGCGGCTCTCCGGTGGCGTGGTCGAGCGGTGGGACGAGCGACCGGTCACCAAGTTCGAGCGCAAGGGCGTCAACGCGGGTCGCAGCATCACCGACCTGCGCTACACCCGGCTGCCCTGAGCCGGGCCGGTCCGGGAATCGACGGCCGACGGCAGTGTTGAGGGTGGTACGCCGCACCCCCGACTGGAAGGCTCCACGGCCATGACCGATCTCGACGAGCGGCCGGCGGTGCGGCGCGGCCTGCACCGCGCCTGGTTGGTGGCCGGGGTGACGATGGCGGCACTCGTCGCGGCCGCCGGCTTCCGCTCCTCCACCGGGGCGCTCCTCGAGCCGCTGGAGGACGACTTCGGCTGGAGCCGGGCGACCACCAGCGGAGCGGTCAGCCTCAACCTGATCGTCTACGGCCTCACGGCGCCCTTCGCTGCGGCGCTCATGGAGCGATTCGGCCTGCGCCGGGTCGCCTCCCTCGCCCTCGCGCTCGTCGCGGTCGGGTCCGGCCTGACGCTGGTGATGACCGACGCCTGGCAGCTCTGGCTGCTCTGGGGATTCGCCGTGGGGATCGGCACCGGCGCGATCGCGCTCGTCTTCGGGGCCATCGTGGCCAACCGGTGGTTCGTCCGGCACCGGGGCGTCGTGGTCGGCGTCTTCTCCGCGGCCAGCTCGACCGGTCAGCTGGTGTTCCTGCCCGCGATCGCCCAGCTCGCCGAGGGCCCGGGGTGGCGGTGGGCGGCCGGTCTCGTCGCGGCGTTCGCGCTCGCGCTGGCTCCCGTGGTCTGGTGGGTGCTGCGTGACCATCCCGGCGACGTCGGCACGACGGCGTACGGCGCCGGCCCGGACTGGCAGCCGGCCGCGAGCACCACCGGCGGGGCGGCCCGGCTCGCGATCACGACGTTGCTCGAGAGCGCTCGCTCGCGGGTGTTCTGGATCCTGTTCGCGACCTTCTGGATCTGCGGCTGGTCGACCAACGGCCTGATCGGCACCCACTTCATCGCCGCCGCCCACGACCACGGCATGCCCCAGACGACGAGCGCGGGACTGCTCGCGCTGATCGGGGTCTTCGACATCGCCGGCACCATCGCCAGCGGCTGGCTCACCGACCGCGTCGACCCGCGCAAGCTGCTGTTCTGCTACTACTTCCTGCGCGGGCTCTCGCTGCTGTGGGTCGACCTGCTGCTCGGCCCCGCGGTGCACCCCACCCTGTTCTTGTTCGTGCTCTTCTACGGGCTCGACTGGGTCGCCACGGTGCCGCCCACGGTCGCCCTGTGCCGCGAGCACTTCGGCGCGGTGCGCGCCGGGGTGGTCTTCGGCTGGGTCTTCGCCGCCCACATGGTCGGGGCGGGCGTCGCCGCGGCCTACGCCGGCTGGCTGCGTCAGGTCGACGGCGACTACCTGCTCGCCTGGCTCACCGCCGGGGGCCTGTGCCTGGCGGCCGCGGCGCTGTGCCTGCTGATCCCGCGCCGGGCCTCAGCCGCGGCTCAGCAGGCTGCCTTGTAGGTGCCCTGATCGGTGCCGCCGGCCGAGCCCGGGTGCTTGCCCTTCTTGTCCAGGGTCCAGTAGCGCGCCCAGTCGAGGTTGACCCGGGTCTTGTTCATGACCTCCCCGGGCTTCTGGGGCTCCATCGCGACGCGCATCGTCAGCGGCACCCCGGAGTACGCCGCCGGGCGCTTCTCCTCCGCGACCAGCTTCGCGTCGACGAACCAGCGGAGGTGGGTGGGGGTGACCTCGACGCCGTAGACGTGCCACTCGTCGCCACCCACGGGACGGGAGAGGGTGCGGCTGGTGCGGAACTCGGTGTCGGGCAGGGTCCGTGCGTAGAAGTTGGCGGTGCTCATCTGGCTGGGGTGGAAGTCGAGGATCGCGATGTCCTGGGCGCCGCAGCGCTCCTGCTTCGGGGCCGAGGGCACCAGCTCGACGCGCACGGCGTAGTCGGCCCCGCCGGTCGACTCGCGCGCGGTGCGCAGCCGCACCTCCCAGCGGCCGCGGTCGTAGCCCTTGGTCTGCCAGGTGGTGCTCACGCCACCCTTCTCGCCCTGCTTGGCCATCAGGCCGAGCATGCCGGCGTGCACGTACTGCCCGCCCGCGCCGACCTTCTTCCACGGTCCTTCGGCCTTGCTGGCCTCCCACTCGAAGCGGTGCTTGACCGGATACCAGCCGAGCGAGTGCCCCGCGGAGACCAGCTGGAACGGCGTCCAGCGGGCATGGTCGGGCGTGACCTCGCGGGCGGCGACGGGGGAGGGGGCGGCCAGCCCGGCGGAGGTCGTCAGGACGGCTCCGAGGACGGCGAGACGGCGCAGGGTGGTCTGGAACATTCCGGCACGCTAACCCGCG
>JAPSKJ010000533.1 GCA_031177735.1 Nocardioides sp. | reverse complement strand
GCCCACCCGGGGAACTCCGCCAGCCACGGCTTCCGTCCGGCTGCTCGACCCGGTCCACGGGGAGCCGATTGGCCACGATCACAAGATCCGCCTGCACGCCTCGACCATATCGGCACCGCGGGTGGCTCCGACCGGGGCGTGCGCGGTCAGCCGCCGGCGAGGAGCTCCGCCTCGCGCTCGCGGCCGATCCCGGTGACCGGAGCCGCCGGGTCGGCGGCGAGCCAGGCCAGCGTGTCGCGGGCGGTCTCCTCGAGTGGCCGCACCGTCAGTCCCGCGCGGAGCGAGGGGGTGGCGTCGTGGGCCAGCATGCCGTCGTACGCCGGCCGCGGCAGCCACAGCGGGATCGAGTCCGGTCCCGACCACGGGGCCACGCCCGCCGCCTCGAGGTCCTCCTGCGGCATCCAGACCAGCTCGCCGTCGAAACCGACCGCCGAGCCGGTGCGCCCGAGCACCTCGCCGAGCGTGGTCACCGGACCGATGCCGTCGAAGATGCCCCCGGTGCGCTGCTCGGCACAGGTCACCAGCCACTCGGCCAGGTCGCGCACGTCGATCACCTGGGCGCTGTCGTCGGGTCGGCCCGGAGCGAGCACGCGGCCACCCTCGCTGAGCCGGCGCGGCCAGTAGGAGTACCGGCCGGACGGGTCGCCCGGACCGACCACCAGACCTGGTCGGACGACGGTGGCGGTGGGTGCACCGGCGAGCACGGCCTGCTCGCAGGCCACCTTCATCGGCCCGTAGGCCTCGGGCTCGACGGACAGGTCGGCGTCGTCGGTGCGCGGCTCGTGGAGCGGGAGGGTCGAGGGAGTTCCGCCCGGCGTCGCGTCGTCGGCGTAGGCGCTGATGCTGGAGACGAAGACCCAGTGGGCGTGCGGCAGCGCAGCGACGGCAGCGCGCACCCGCGAGGGGTGGCGGGCGACGTCGACCACGGCGTCGAAGCGGCGCGCGGTGAGGGCCACGGGCGCCGGCTCGTCGCGGTCCCACACCACCAGCTCGGTGCGCTCGGGCGCCGAGCCCGAGACGCCGCGGGCCGCGCAGACCACGGTGTGCCCGCGAGCGACGGCCGCGGCAGCCACGGCACGGGAGAGGAAGACGGTGCCGCCGAGGACCAGGAGCTGCATGGCGACGAGGTAAGCATCCCCGACGGGTGTCGTGCCACGCATTCCGCTGTGGGCGGATCTCGCGCCCACCCGGTGTGCTCAGGTGGGTTCGCTGGCCTCGTTCACCTCGCCGGTGCCTTCCCTCGCGCTGCGCGACCAGCCGACGACGCCGAGGACCGCGAGCCCGGCCACGAGCGCCCAGAAGGCCCCGCCGATGCCGAGCACGGTGACCCCGCTGGCCGCGACCAGGAAGGTCACCACCGCGGCCTCCCGGTGGCCCGGAGCGCTGTCGCCGAGCGCGGCGGCCAGCGACGAGCCGAGGGTCGGCACCAGCGCGAGTCCGGCCACGGCCGCGAGCACGCCGGCCGGAGCCGCGGCGACCAGTGTCGTCAGCGCCGTGGCGAGGGCGGCGATGAGCAGGTAGGCCCAGGCGGTCGTGCGGGCGGCCCGCCAGCGCTCGGCCGGGTCCGGGTGGGCCTCGGGGGACGCGGCGAGCGCTGCGGTGATCGCGGCCAGGTTGACGACGTGTCCGCCGGCCGGGGCGCCCGCGATCGTCCCCAGCCCGGTCACCGTCATCGCCGCACGCCACGGTGTGCGGTAGCCGAACGAGGCGAGCACGGCCACTCCGGGCACGTTCTGGGAGGCCATCGTGACGACGTACAGCGGCA
>JAPSKJ010000532.1 GCA_031177735.1 Nocardioides sp. | reverse complement strand
ACCGCGGCGGTGCTGGCGAGCTCCAGTCGCGTGTCGCCCAGCGCGGTGCCGGCCCGCTCGAGCGCCCGCACCAGCGTCTCGCGCGTGCCCGACCCCGCCTCGCGCAGGACCAGGTCGCCGGCGACCAAGTCGTCGGCGGTCACCGGAGTACGCCGCCTGGCCCACGGGTGCCGTGGACCGACGACGACCACCAGCGCATCCGAGGCGACGGTGGTCGCGGCGACGGTGCGGGGGAGCACGGGCGTCTCCACGAACCCCACCGGCACCGTGCCGGCATGCACCTGGTCGAGCACCTCGCCGGAGTTGCCGACGTGGAGGCTCACGTGCAGGTCGGGGTGGGTGAGTCGGAAGCGGGCCAGCCAGCGGGGGGCGAGGTACTCCGCCACGGTGAGGCTGGCCGCGACGGTCAGGTGCGCCGCCCGCTCGGCCGCCAGCGAGCGCGCCCCGAGGGTCACCCGGTCCATCGCCAGGAGGGCCTCGCGGGCCCACGCGACGACGACCTCGCCCTCGGTGGTGAGCCGGGAGCCGCCCGGGGTCCGCACCACGAGGGAGAGGCCCAGCTGGCGCTCCAGCCGGGCCAGCGCCCGGCTCGCGTTGGGCTGGGCGATCCCGAGCGCACGTGCCGCGGCGCCGAGCGACCCGGTCTCCGCCACCCGCACGAGGATCTCGAGCGCGGTCAGGTCGGGGCGCACCGTCATGCGCCGACGATATGGGTCGCCTGCAACTCATATCAACGGCGCATGGGTCGAGGCCGGATCGAGGGCTAGTCCCACAGCCGCGGCGGCGCAAGGCTGGGAGCATGCTCGCCGCCCCTTCCGCGCCGCCCGTGGGGTCGGCGCCCCACCCGGCCGGGACGGGCGGCGAGCACGGTCATCCCGCCCGGGCGCGGGAGCCGAGGGCGCTGCCGGGTCTGGCGGTGGCGCTCGGCGCAGCCGCCGTCGCGCTGCTGGTGCACGCGTGGATCCCGCCGGCGAGCCCAGCGCTGGTCGCCCTGGTGGTCGGCCTGGGCCTTGCCGTGGTCGGCGCGCCGGCCAGCCTGCGCCCCGGACTCTCGGTCGCCGCCAAGGGGGTGCTGCGGGTGGGCGTCGCCCTGCTCGGCCTCCAGCTGGTCCTCGCCGACGTGCTGGCGCTCGGCTGGCCCGTGCTGGTCGTGGTCGTCGCCGTGGTGGCCGGCGGGCTCGGTGGCGTGGCCGTGCTCGGCCGCGCGCTCGGGATCGACCGCGAGTCGGTGCTGCTGGTGGCCGCCGGGTTCTCCATCTGCGGTGCCGCCGCGATCGCCGCCGTCGACGGAGTGCGCCGGTCCACCACCGCGACCGGCTCCCCGGAGTCCGCCGGCTCCCCGGAGGCCGCGGCAGCGGTCGCCCGGGCGGTCTCCCTCGTCGTGGTCTTCGGGTCCGCCGCGATGCTCGCCCTGCCGGCGATCGGGAGCCTGCTCGGACTCAGCGCGATCGAGTCCGGCGCATGGTCCGGCGCGGCCGTCCAGGAGGTCGGCCAGGTGGTGGTCGCGGGCGGACTGGTCGGCGGTGCTGCCCTCCAGGTCGCCGTGGTCGTCAAGCTCGCCCGGGTGCTCCTGCTCGCGCCCGTGCTCGTGCTGCTCTCCGTCGACCTGCGGTCGCGCCCGACCGACCGGCCGGGCGAAGGCTCCGAGGGTCACCGGCTCCGCGCGCGACGAGCCCCCGTGGTCCCGTTCTTCGTGGTCGCCTTCGTGGCGCTGGTCGCGCTGCGGTCGTCGGTGGACGTGCCCGCGCCGGCACTGGTCGCAGCCG
>JAPSKJ010000531.1 GCA_031177735.1 Nocardioides sp. | reverse complement strand
CGCCGCGTGGGGCGGTGGTGTTCGCGGCGCCGGTGACCATCGTCGGCACGGCATCGCTGCGCGACCTGGCGCAGCGCACGGGTGAGCGGGCGGTGCACGCGGCACGGTTCCGGGCGACGGTCGTGGTGGCGACCGACGAGCCGTACGTGGAGGAGTCGTGGCTCGGCCACGAGGTGGAGATCGGCTCGGCACGGCTGCGGGTCGGCGTGGGAGTGCCGCGCTGCGCGGTCATCGACCACGACCCGGTCACCGGGGTGAAGGACGCCCGGCTGCTGCGGGCGCTGGCCGCCTACCGGCCGCGCAACCGCGCGGGGGAGCCGGTGTTCGGCGTCTACGCCGAGGTGGTCGCGCCGGGGGTGGTGCGGCCGGACGGCGGCTGACCGCCCCACGCGCGGCTGTAGCGAGCTCAGGCGTGACGGTGGAGCACCGCGTCGAGCCTGCGCCGAGGAGCGGGCGCTCGGGTCGCCTCCGCGGGCGTCTGGAGGGGCCAGGTGTGCTGGGAGCGGATGATCTCCGGGGCGACCAGCCCGCTGAGCTGCTCCTCGATCGGGTGCGCCGAGGGCTGCTCGGGGTAGTCGTGCTCGTGGGCGATGTGCGCCACGATCTCGTTCTCCACCGCGATGGACTCGGTGGGAGACTCGGTGGCGACCGCGCGGAGGTCGATGAACCCGTTCATGCGGGTGCCGTACCCAGTTCACCTGTTGTTCACTCTCGCCGCTCGCGGGCGATTCCGGAGCGGCCGGCCCTGCCGACGTCAGCCGCCGCGCCTCTAGCATCGAGGCGTGCGCCTGATCCTGATCCGCCATGGCCAGACTCCGTCCAACGTCGCGGGCCAGCTCGACACCGCAGCCCCGGGAGCCGGCCTCACCACGCTTGGCACGGCCCAGGCCGCCGCGGTGCCGGGGGCGCTGGCGGAGGAGACGATCGCGGCGATCTACGCCTCACCGCGGCTGCGCACCAAGCTGACCGCCCAGCCGTTGGCCGACGAGCGGGGTCTGCCCGTCATCGTCCGGCCAGGGCTGGAGGAGGTCTCGGCCGGCGTGCTCGAGATGCGCTCCGACGAGGAGGCCGTGCTCACCTACATCGACACCCTCGCCGACTGGCTGCGCGGTGACCTGGACCGGTCCATCCCCGGCGGTCACGACGGCCGCCGCTTCCTGGAGCGGTTCGGCGGTGCGATCGAGAGCATCGCCGCCGAGCACCCGGACGAGACGGTGGCGGTCTTCAGCCACGGCGCGGCGATCCGCGCGTGGAGCTTCATCACCGGCGGCCTCGACCCCGAGGACGCGGTCGAGCGCCGCATCCGCAACACCGGCGCCGCCTTCCTCGAGGGCGACCCGGCCGGTGGCTGGCGGCTGGTGCAGTGGCACCCCGAGCCGCTGGGCGGCCCGGAGCTCTCCGACGCGCTGGCCCACGACGTGACCGGCGAGTCGACCGACGAGGTGGAGGAGGATCTCGAGGAGTCGTGACTACCGTCGCCCGGGTCGTCTCCGGAGGCCAGACCGGTGTCGACCGGGCGGCGCTCGACGTGGCGCTGCGGCTGGGCATGGAATGCGCGGGCTGGTGCCCGCGCGGCGGCTGGGCCGAGGACCTCCCGACGCCGCCCGGTCTGTTGACCGTCTATCCGACGCTCCGGGAGGCACCCAGCGCCGACCCGGCCGAGCGGACCCGGCTCAACGTCCGCGACAGCGACGCCACCCTGGTGGTCCGTGGGCACGGTGTGGTCTCCGCCGGGACGGACCTGACCGTGGCGACGGCGCGGGAGCAGG
>JAPSKJ010000065.1 GCA_031177735.1 Nocardioides sp. | reverse complement strand
CGGATGCCGCGGCCTCTCTCCACGAGCGTCCGGTAGACCCGCTCGTAGCCGGCCGCCATGACGGGCAGGTCGAAGTGCTGCTCGGCGTGGCGGCGGCAGCCGGCCGGGTCGAGGGTCATGGCCCGCTCCAGGGCCGTGGTGAAGTCGTCGACGGAGGCGGCGATCACCCCGCTGACCCCGTCGGCGACCACCTCGGGCACGCTGCCGCGCCCGATCGCCGCCACGGGGGTGCCGCAGGCCATCGCCTCGACCATCACCATGCCGAACGGCTCGTCCCACTGGATCGGGAAGGCCAGGCAGGCCGCGCCGCCGAACAGCTCGCGCTTGAGCCTCGCGTCGGCCTCGCCGACGTACTCCACCCCCGCGCCGAGCCGCGGTCGCACCGCCTCCTCGAAGTAGCGGCGCTCCTCGGGCTCGTTGAGCTTGCCGGCGAGCACGACCCGGCGGCCGATCGCGCGGGCGGCGTCGATGGCCAGGTGGGCTCCCTTGTCGGGGTTGAACCGGCCCAGCCACAAGACGTAGTCGTCCTTGCGCTCCCGGTAGGGGAAGGAGGCGACCTCGATCGCGTTGTGGACGACTCCGGCCCAGTTGAGCCGGGGATTGAGCCGCTGCTGCGCGGCGGAGATGGCCACCATGTCGACGGTGCGGCCGAGTGCCTCGAAGTAGTCGCCGTTGGGGCCGGTGGCCGGGCCGTGCATCGTGATGACGGTGGGCTCGCGGCGCGAGCGGGCCAGCAGCGGCCCGGCCAGCGAGTGGTCGTGGACGAGATCGACGTCGAGGTCGGCCAGGGCGGCAGCGGCCACAGCGGCCGCCTGCACCTCCGGCATCGGGTTGCCGAGCAGCGCGGACGGCGGCTCCTCGTAGACCTGCACGAAGTGCTGCGCCTTCGTGCGGTGGCGCCCGGAGCCGACCAGGGTCACCTCGTGGCCGCGGTCGACCAGCGCGTCGACGAGGCCGGCCACCACGGCCTCGGTGCCGCCGTAGCCGGTCGGCGGGAGCTCGAACCACGGCGGCGCCACGACGCCGATGCGCAGGCCGGCCCGCGCCGGCTCGCCCGCCTGCGACTGACGGCCCGTCAAGACGTCGTCCCGGGCACCGCTCATGCCGTGCAGGTCACGTCGGCGGCTCAGGTCGTCGGTCGGCTCGGGCGGCGGCGACACGGTCAGCGACATCCGGGTCCTCCTCGGCTTGTTGGTTCGCGTGAGCGAACTTGCGTCCTTTCAAGTTGGCAATAAAGTTCTAGCCACAGTTGGAGTTTTCCTATCTCCGGGACGGAAGATACAACATGCTCGATCACGCGCAACCAACCGATCAGACCGCCGAGCCCCGCGCTGACCAGGCGGGGGCAGAGCCGGTGAGCGAGCCGGTGGACGAGGTCGTCGCCTCCAGCGCCGTCGTCGCTCGAGACCCGCACGTCACCCTCGTCGAGGGTGCCAGCTTCGGCGTCTGCGACCATGCCGGCACCATCGAGCCGTCCGGCGCCTACGGCCTGTTCGTGCGGGACACCCGGGTGATCTCCCGCTGGGAGCTCTTCGTCGACGGCCGTCGCGTCGAGCCGCTGACCGTGGTCGCCCAGGAGCCGTTCAGCGCCCGCTTCGTGGGCCGGTGCGCGCCGCGGCCGGGCCACGCCGACGCCACGCTCATCGTCGAGCGCAGCCGCTACGTCGGCCAGGGCATGCGCGAGGACATCACGCTGCGCAACTACGCGGCCGAGGCGGCCGGCGTCGACGTGCACCTGGCGGTGGACGCGGACTTCGCCGACCTCTTCGACGTCAAGGAGGGGCGCGGCGGTGCCCGCCGGGTCGTCGGACGCCGGGCGGTCGGGCAGGACCTGCTGTTCTGGCTCGAGCACACTCCCGACGCGCGCGGGGTGCGGATCACGGCGCCGGGCGCGCAGGTCGCCCCCGACGGACTCACCTTCCGGGTCGTGGTGCCACCGCACGGCACCTGGAGCACGACTGTCGAGGTGCGGCCGAGCGTGTCGGGGGAGGAGCTGGCCGCCGAGTTCCCCGCGGACCGGCCGGTGGAGTCCGCTGCGCCCAGCCGCCGCATGCGCGGGTGGAACGCGGCCGCACCCACCATCGAGGTCGGCCACCGGGGGCTGTCGGAGGCGCTGGCGATCAGCCGGCGCGACCTCGGTGCGCTCCGCATCGTCGACGCCGACCACCCCGAGGACGACGTCGTCGCGGCGGGTGCCCCGTGGTTCATGGCGCTCTTCGGCCGCGACTCCCTGATCACCAGCGCGATGATGCTGCCGTTCTTCCCCGAGCTCGCCCTGGGCACCCTGCGCACGCTCGCCCGGCTGCAGGGGCGGCGTACCGACCCACGCTCGGAGGAGCAGCCGGGCCGGATCCTGCACGAGGTCCGGCTGGGCGCCGACCTCTCCCTGGCGCTGGGCGGTGAGAGCGTCTACTACGGCTCGATCGACTCCACGCCGTTGTTCGTCGTGCTCGTGGGCGAGGCGCTGCGCTGGGGCGTGAGCCCCGAGGTGCTGCGCGAGCTGATGCCGGCCGTCGACCGGGCGATGGCCTGGATCGAGCGATACGGCGACCGCGACGGCGACGGCTTCGTGGAGTACCAGCGCTCGACCGACCGGGGGCTGCTGCACCAGGGCTGGAAGGACAGCTTCGACTCCATGTCCTTCGCCGACGGCCGCACCGCCCACCCGCCGATCGCGCTGGCGGAGGTGCAGGGCTACTGCTACGCCGCCTACCTGGCCCGCGCCGACCTGGCCGAGGCGTTCGGCGACGTCCAGGCCGCAGCGCGGTGGCGGGCCACGGCAGCCGACCTCAAGGAGCGGTTCCACGCGACCTACTGGCTGCCGGCACGGGACTTCTACGCCGTCGCCCTCGACGGCGAGAAGCGCCCGGTCGACTCGCGCACCTCCAACATCGGCCACTGCCTGTGGACCGGGATCGTCGACGAGGAGGTCGCCCCCCAGGTCGCCGAGCGGCTGCTGGCGCCGGACATGTTCACCGGCTTCGGCATCCGCACCTTGTCCTCCCTCGACGGCCGGTTCAACCCGGTGAGCTACCACAACGGCTCGGTGTGGCCGCACGACACCGTGCTGGTCGCGGCCGGCCTGCTGCGCTACGGCTTCCGGGAGCACGCCGAGCGGATCGCCACCGGCGTGCTCGACGCGGCCGAGGCCTTCGGCGGCCGCCTGCCGGAGCTGTTCTGCGGCTTCTCCCGCGACGAGGTGCCGGTGCCGGTGTCCTACCCCACCTCCTGCTCGCCGCAGGCCTGGGCCGCCGGGGTGCCGTACGAGCTGCTCCGCATCGCGCTCGGGCTGCGCGCCGACCTGCCGCACGGGCTCCTCGAGGCCGGCCCGGCGATGGGCCTGCTGGGGGAGGCCCGCATCACCGGGCTCCGGCTGGGGGACCGGCCCGTGGCGGTCGCGACGGCGGGTGCCGAGGTGAGCGTCGAGTGGACCGGCGAGCCGGCCGCGGACGCAGTAGCATCCGATCCCCGGACCGGGTCGGCACAAGGCGGCCGGGGCGCGAGCACCATGTGAGGGGGCAGCCATGGCAACGGAGCCACCGAGCCGGACCACGCCGGTCGACCCGCTCGACGACGGGTCCGTGCCCTTCTACACAATCGGCCAGGTCGCCCAGATCCTCGGCATCCAGCCGGCCGCGCTGCGCCGCCTCGACGAGCAGGACATCGTCCGGCCCGACCGCTCCGAGGGCGGCCAGCGCCGCTACAGCCGCGACGAGGTGGAGCGGTTGCGGGAGGTGCTCGAGCTGACCGACGAGGGGGTCACCCTGGCCGGGGTGCGTCGGGTGCTGGCCCTGCGCCAGCGGGTGAGCGACCTGGAGAGCGAGCTGGACCGGATGCGGACGGAGGGTTGAGATGACCGAGTCGAGCGACGGGCTGCCCGCCGAGCTGGCCGCCGCCCGCGAGGAGTACACCCGTGGCGGCCTGGCCGAGGCCGACCTGCTGCCCGACCCGGTGCAGATGTTCGAGCGGTGGTACGCCGAGGCGCGCGACGCGGGCATCCACGAGCCCAACGCGATGGTCGTCGCGACGGCCGCCGCCGACGGGTCCCCGAGCGCTCGGATGGTGCTGCTCAAGGGCGTCTCGCCGCGTGGGTTCGTCTTCTACACCAACCTGCGCTCGCGCAAGGGCCGCGACCTCGCCGGCAACCCGCGCTGTGCCCTGCTCTTCCCGTGGCACCCGCTGGAGCGGCAGGTGCGCGTGGAGGGCATCGCCACCCAGCTCCCGCGCGAGGACGTCGACGCCTACTTCCACTCGCGTCCCCGCGGCTCCCAGCTCGGCGCCCACGCCTCGCACCAGTCCACGGTCGTCTCCGGGCGCGAGGAGCTGGCCACGGCGTACGACGACGTGGCCGCCCGCTTCGAGGGGGCCGACGTGCCGCTGCCGGACGAGTGGGGTGGCTACCGCGTGCTGCCCGAGCGGGTGGAGTTCTGGCAGGGCCGGCCGGGCCGGATGCACGACCGGCTGCTCTACCGGCACACGCACGGCGGCTGGGTGATCGAGCGGCTGGCGCCGTGAAAACCCCTTGTGAGTGAGTGCTCACTCATTTAGGGTCGAGCGGTGCCCCGAGCCCGACCACTCTCACCCGAGCTGCGCCGTGAGGCGCTCATCGAAGCGACCCTCCCACTGCTCTACCAGCACGGAGCAGCTGTCACGACCCGCTTGATCGCCGAGGCCGCGGGCGTCGCCGAGGGCACCATCTTCCGCGTCTTCTCGACCAAGGACGAGCTCATCGACGCCGTGCTCGTGCGGGCCTTCGACCCCACCGAGTTCCTGCGCCGGCTCGACGAGATCGAGCCGACCCTGCCCTTGGAGGAGCGGCTGCTGCGGATCACCTCCATCGCGCAGCAGCGCTTCCTCGCCGTCTTCGGCCTGCTGCGCGCGATGAGCATGGTGGGGCCGCCCGAGCACCTGCAGGACCACCTCGGCCTGCGCGAGGCCCTGGAGGAGACGCAGCGGCGGATGCTCGCGCTCGTCGAGCCCGACGCCGACGCCCTCGCCGTTCCGCCGGACCAGCTGCTCCACCTGCTCCGCCTGCTCACCTTCGCCGGATCCCACCACGAGATCGCCGACGGCCGGCTGCTCTCACCCGACCAGATCGTCCGCACCGTCCTGCACGGCGTCCTCCGACACGAACAGGAGAGCTGATGCTCCTCCGCGTCCTGCGCGAGTTCCTCGCGCCCTACCGGCGGTGGCTGGCAGCCATCGTCGCCTTCCAGCTCCTCAGCACCGGCGCGATGCTCTACCTGCCCGCGCTCAACGCCGACATCATCGACGAGGGCGTCGCCGCCGGCGACACCGGTGCGATCGTCCGGCTCGGCGTCCTCATGCTTGGCGTCACCGCGGTCCAGATGCTCTGCTCCATCGCCGCGGTGTGGTTCTCCGCCCGCACCGCGATGGCCTTCGGTCGCGACCTACGGGCGGCCCTGTTCGGCAAGGTCGGCTCGTTCAGCGCCTACGAGATGGGCCGGTTCGGCGCCCCGTCGTTGATCACCCGCACCACCAACGACGTGCAGCAGGTGCAGATGCTCGCGCTGATGACCTGCACCATGGCCGTCGCCGTTCCGATCATGATGGTCGGCGCCGTGGTGATGGCCATGCGGCAGGACCTCCAGCTGTCCTGGCTGCTCGCCGTGGTGATCCCCGCGCTGTTCCTGGCCGTCGGCGTCGTCGTGAGCCGGATGGTGCCCCACTTCCGGCTGGTGCAGACCCGGCTCGACAAGGTCAACCAGGTGCTGCGCGAGCAGGTCCAGGGCATCCGGGTGGTGCGCGCGTTCGTGCGCGAGCCGCACGAGGCCGCCCGCTTCCGCCGGGCCAACGACGACCTCACCGACGTCTCGCTCAAGGCGGGCCGCTGGATGGCGACCTTCTTCCCACTGATGATGATCATCGTCAACGTCGCCAGCGTCGGCGTCATCTGGTTCGGCGGCCACCGCGTCGACGCCGGCCTGATGGAGGTCGGCCCGCTCACCGCGTTCCTGTCCTACCTGATGCTGGTGATGATGAGCGTGATGATGGGGACCTTCATGCTGATGATGGTCCCGCGGGCGGCGGTCTGCGCCGACCGCATCAGCGAGGTGCTCGACACCGAGCCGTCGGTGGTCCTGGCGGTCGACGGCGTCACCTCGGCCCCGGTCCGCGGTGAGCTCGAGCTGGTCGGTGTCGACTTCACCTACCCCGGCGCCGAGCGGCCGGTGCTCCACGACATCAACCTGCGCGCCACGGGCGGCCAGACCGTCGCGGTCATCGGATCGACCGGCGCGGGCAAGTCCACGCTGGTCAACCTGGTGCCCCGGCTCTTCGACGCCACCGGCGGCCGGGTGCTGGTCGACGGGGTCGACGTCCGTGACTGGGACACCGACGCCCTCGGCGGCCGGATCGGGCTGGTCCCGCAGCGCGCCTTCCTCTTCTCCGGCACCATCCGCTCCAACCTGCTGCACGGCCGGCCCGACGCCACCGACGACGAGCTGTGGCACGCCCTCGAGGTCGCCCAGGCCCGTGACTTCGTGGCGGCGCTCGAGGAGGGACTCGACGCGACGGTGGCCCAGGGCGGCACCAACTTCTCCGGCGGTCAGCGCCAGCGCCTGGCGATCGCCCGGGCGCTGGTACGCCGCCCCGAGATCTACCTCTTCGACGACTCCTTCTCCGCGCTCGACCTCGCCACCGACGCCCGCCTGCGGGCCGCGCTGCGGCCGGAGACGCGGGACGCGTGCGTGCTGATCGTGGCCCAGCGGGTCTCCACGATCCGCGACGCCGACCTGATCCTGGTGCTCGACGACGGCCGCGTGGTCGGTCGCGGCACCCATCACTCGCTGCTGGCCGACAATCCGACCTACCAGGAGATCGTCGCCTCGCAGCTCACCGCCGAGGAGGCGGCATGACCTCGACCACGGACTCCACCAGACCAGCCGGCGGTGGCACCGACCTCAAGGTCACCGAGCGCATCCAGGCCGGCGGCGGGCCGGGCCGCGGACCGATGGGCGGCGGCATGGTCGGCCAGAAGGCGATGACGTTCTGGCCCTCCGCTCGCCGGCTGGTCGGCCGGCTCGCCCCGCAGCGACTGATCGCCTTCGCGGTCATCGGGTTCGCGGTCGTCAGCGTCGTCCTCAACTCCCTCGGCCCGCGCTACCTCGGCCACGCCACCGACCGCGTCTTCACCGGCGCCGTCGGCGGCGACCTCCCCGCCGGCGCCACGGTCGAGGAGGTGGTGGCCGGGCTCCGCGCCGACGGTCAGGACCGGCTCGCCGACGTTCTCACCGGCATGGACCACCTCGTCCCCGGCCAAGGCGTCGACTTCGGCGCCGTGGGGCAGCTCCTGGGCGTCGTACTCGCTCTCTATCTCGGGGCCAACCTGTTCGCCTGGGTGCAAGGACTGCTGCTCAACCGGCTGGTCAACCACACCGTCCGCGACCTGCGCACCGACGTGGAGGAGAAGCTCAACCGGTTGCCGCTGGAGTACTTCGACCGGCAGCCGCGCGGGGAGATCCTCAGCCGGGTCACCAACGACATCGACAACATCAGTCAGTCGCTGCAGCAGACGATGTCGCAGCTGCTCACCTCCCTGGTCACCGTCGTCTCGATCCTGGCGATGATGGTGTGGATCAGCCCGGTGCTGGCGCTGATCGCGATCGTCTCGGTGCCGATCTCGATGGTGCTGACCGGTCAGGTCATGAAGCGGTCGCAGGGTCAGTTCGTCTCTCAGTGGCGGCGCACCGGCCAGCTCAACGCGCACATCGAGGAGACCTTCTCCGGCCACGAGCTGGTGCGCGTCTTCGGCCGCCGCCGTGAGGTCGAGCAGACCTTCGCCGAGCACAACGAGGGGCTGTTCGCCGCGAGCTTCAAGGCGCAGTTCGTCTCCGGGCTGATCATGCCGATCATGATGTTCATCGGAAACCTCAACTTCGTCGCGGTCGCCGTGGTCGGCGGCCTGCGGGTGGCCCACGGGTCGCTCACCGTCGGTGAGGTGCAGGCGTTCATCCAGTACTCCCGGCAGTTCAACATGCCGCTGACCCAGCTCGCCTCGATGACCAACCTGCTGCAGTCGGGGGTCGCGTCGGCCGAGCGGGTCTTCGAGCTGCTCGACGCCCCGGAGCAGGTCGCCGAGTCCTCCGGCGCGCTGCCGCAGGCGCGCCGCGGCGAGGTGCGCTTCGAGCACGTCTCGTTCTCCTACGCCCCCGACGTGCCGCTGATCGACGACCTCTCCCTGGTGGCCCAGCCGGGCCAGACCGTGGCGATCGTCGGGCCGACCGGCGCCGGCAAGACCACGCTGGTCAACCTGATCCTGCGTTTCTACGAGCTGCAGTCCGGGCGGATCCTGCTCGACGGTGTCGACATCTCCACCGTGCCGCGATCGGTGCTGCGCGCCCGGACCGGGATGGTGCTGCAGGACACCTGGCTCTTCGAGGGGACCATCCGCGACAACCTGCTTTACGGCCGCCCCTCGGCCACCGAGGAGGAGATGCTCGAGGCCGCGCGGGCGACCTTCGTCGACCGGTTCGTCCACTCGCTGCCCGAGGGCTACGACACCGTCGTCTCCGCCGAGGGCGGCTCGCTCTCGGCCGGTGAGCGGCAGCTGCTCACCATCGCGCGGGCGTTCCTGGCCGACCCGGCGCTGCTGATCCTCGACGAGGCGACCTCCTCGGTGGACACCCGCACCGAGCTGTTGCTCCAGCACGCCATGGCCGCCCTGCGCACCGACCGCACCTCGTTCGTCATCGCGCACCGGCTCTCCACCATCCGCGACGCCGACCTGATCCTGGTCATGGAGGCGGGCTCGATCGTCGAGCAGGGCACGCACGACTCGCTGCTGGCCGCTGACGGCGCCTACGCGCGGCTCTACCGCTCGCAGTTCGCCGCGCCAGAGGTGGCCTGACCGCGGGCCGGTCGCGCCCTTGGGATGTCTGCGCACTTCCTCGCATGTAACGCGGTGTTGTCGCGTCCGGTGCGCCGTTGCAGCGGCGCACCGGATGCGACAGCGGCGCACCGGATGCGGGGGTGCAGCGATCTGAGGGCGAAATGCAGCGACCCGCAGACGTGGCCGCCGGTGGCGACCGCACCGGGGGACGTGCCCGGTCGTCTGCGGGTCGGGTAGCTGCTTGGGATTCGCCAGCAGCATGGGGGTGGACTCCACCCCGCGTCAGCACTGCTGGGGCTGCTAGCGGGCAGCCACCTCACGCGTCCGATGAGAAACCATTCCTCGGATCACCTCCTTTCCCGTGTCCGACGACGGTACGTCCGCGGTGGTGCCGCCGGCAACGGAATTTCCTCAAGCCGCCGTCGGCGGCCTGCGGACGATGAAGGGCGCGAGGTCCTCGACGTCCGTGCCGTATGTCGCGGCGGTGGCCAAGATGTCGGAGCGCAACCGTTGCTTCGTGGCCTCCCAGGTGTCGGGCTGGAGGTCCGCCCAGACCACTCGCGAGACGCCGAGACGGAAGCTGCTGATGAAGTCCTGGCGACGCTTCTCCTCCCACACCGCCTGGCGGGGATCGCGAGCGATGCCGCCCTGCTCGGGCGTGAGGTACTTCAGGCGGCCGTCGCCCTCCACGATCTGCCGCCCGATCCGGGCGTCGCACCACACGGTGCGGCCGTCGCGGTGCAGCCCGAACTGCGTCTCCACCGGACCGAGGTGGAGCTCGATGAGCAGAGCGCGGAGCAGCGACTCGAACGGGTTGGCCGCGCCGGGGTCGGAGAGCTCGACCGCCCGGCGCACCTGTGTCACCCCCGCCCAGCTGCGCATCCGGTGCAGCTCGTGGCGCAGCTGCTCGAGTGTGACGCCCAGCCGACGGGCACCGTCGACTGCGACCAGCCCGGACGCGAACCCGTGCTCGCGTGCGATGTCGAGGGCCGTGCGCGCCAGCGGCAGCGCCGGGAGCCCGTCGGCCGTGACGACCGAGTCGGCGTCGTACGGCGCCTTGTGGTGCTTGACGCCGTGGCGGGTGCGGGAGCCGAGCACCCCGGGGCGGGTGATGTGGGTCAGCAGCGGCGTGGCCTGCAGGATGGGCAGCCCGAGGGCGTAGGCGGCCGAGTCGTGGCTGAGCACGTGCGGCGTGCACATGTTGAGGCTGGCTGCGCGGGCCTGCTGCAGCGGCTGCTCGCGCCAGCGCTCGAGCGCGGCCCAGGCGCCGGACTCCATGTAGACGCCACGTCGGAGGGCGACCCAGGTGCCGGTGCGCACGAGCGCATCCACGTCGGTGCCGCTGAGTCCGGCGTCGAGCGCCTGCCTGCGGCGGATCAGGCCGTGCTGGGTGCCCATCAGGGCGAGGATCTGGGCGTACACCCCACCAGGGTCGGCGAGCGCCCCGACCGGCACGCCGGGCGGATGACGCGGCTGTGGACGAGCGGGTCCGGTTGGGCCCTGTGGACTCGATGTGGCCGGTGTCGGGCGGAGTCGCCGGGCGGCGTACCCCAGCCTGTGCGACAGCCGGTGCGCCCTTATCGGCTCCGGTGCGCCGCTGCAACGGCGCACCAGTCGGCATAACACCGCGTTACATGCGGCGCGGCAGACCCCCCAGCTGGCTACCAGCCGCCGAAAGTTGCCCCCGTCAACCAAACCCGCGTAAGGTTGTCTATATCAACCAATCGTCCGCACACGAACCGAAGTAGGCACATGACTCAGGACGCCACGCCGGCGGCGCAGGCCGCGCCGATGACCCACAAGGAGATCCTCTCCGCCCTCTCGGGGCTGCTCCTCGCGATGTTCGTCGCGATGCTGTCCAGCACCGTGGTCTCCAACGCGCTCCCGCGCATCGTCT
>JAPSKJ010000530.1 GCA_031177735.1 Nocardioides sp. | reverse complement strand
TCTCGCTGGCCTACGGCCTGGTCGCCGCGGGCGTCCAGTCGGGTCTCCCGGTCTTCCTGGGCACCTACCCGATCACCCCGGCCTCCGACATCCTCCACGAGCTGAGCAAGCACAAGTCGTTCGGCGTGACCACGTTCCAGGCCGAGGACGAGATCGCCGGCGTGGGTGCGGCGATCGGTGCGTCGTACGCCGGCGCGCTGGGTGTGACCACGACGTCCGGTCCCGGCATCGCGCTGAAGTCGGAGGCGATCGGGCTGGCGGTGATGACCGAACTGCCGCTGCTCATCGTCGACGTCCAGCGCGGCGGCCCCTCGACCGGCCTGCCGACCAAGACCGAGCAGGCCGACCTGCTGCAGGCGATGTTCGGCCGCAACGGCGAGGCACCGGTGCCGATCGTCGCGCCGCAGTCGCCCAGCGACTGCTTCGCCGCCGCCCTCGAGGCGGCCCGGATCGCGATCACCTACCGCACCCCGGTGATGCTGCTCTCCGACGGTTACATCGCCAACGGCTCCGAGCCGTGGCGGATCCCTGAGATCGACGACCTGCCCACGATCGACCCGGCCTTCGCGACCGAGCGCAACCACGCCTCCGCCAAGGCGGTGGCGGCGGGTGAGGGCGAGAACGACGAGTTCTGGCCCTACCTGCGCGACGAGGAGACCCTCGCCCGCCCGTGGGCCGTGCCGGGCACTCCCGGGCTCGAGCACCGCATCGGCGGTCTGGAGAAGGGCGACGGGCACGGCAACATCTCCTACGACCCCGCCAACCACGACTTCATGGTGCGCACCCGCCAGGCCAAGGTCGACCGCATCGCCGAGTCGCTGCCGCCGCTGCACGTCGACGACCCGTCGGGGGCCGCCAAGGTGCTCGTGCTCGGCTGGGGGTCGACGTACGGCCCGATCGGCGCCGGCGTCCGGCGCGTCCGCAAGGCCGGCTTCAACGTCGCGCAGGTCCACCTGCGCCACCTCAACCCGTTCCCGAAGGACCTCGGCGAGATCCTCAAGCGCTACGACAAGGTGCTCGTGCCCGAGATGAACCTCGGCCAGCTCTCGCTGCTGCTGCGCGCGAAGTACCTCGTCGACGCCGTCGGCTACAACCACGTCCGCGGACTGCCCCTCAAGGCCGCCGAGCTCGCCGAGGCGATCGGCGAGCTGGTCGCCCAGGCCGAGGGCGTTCCCGTGGACCTCACCAACGCTGCCCGCGAGGAGGCACTGTCATGAGCACCGCCGAGCTGGGCCTGCCCGGCCTGCGCTCCGGGACCGAGCTGGTCCCGGCCACCGACCAGCCGCAGACCGGCAAGGACTTCACCTCCGACCAGGAGGTGCGCTGGTGCCCCGGGTGCGGTGACTACGCCGTCCTCAAGGCCGTCCAGTCGTTCCTGCCCGACCTCGGCCTGCGTCGCGAGAACATCGTCTTCGTCTCCGGCATCGGCTGCTCCTCGCGGTTCCCCTACTACCTCGACACCTACGGCATGCACTCGATCCACGGCCGTGCGCCGTCGATCGCGACCGGCATCGCCACCGCCCGCGAGGACCTCTCGGTGTGGGTCGTCACGGGTGACGGCGACGCGCTCTCGATCGGTGGCAACCACCTGATCCACGCGCTGCGCCGCAACGTCAACATGACGATCCTGCTGTTCAACAACCGGATCTACGGGCTCACGAAGGGTCAGTACTCCCCCACCTCCGAGGCCGGCAAGGTCACCAAGTCGACCCCGATGGGCTCCCTCGACCACCCGTTCAACCCGGTCTCGCTGGCGCTGGGCGCGGAGGCGTCCTTCGTCGCCCGCA
>JAPSKJ010000529.1 GCA_031177735.1 Nocardioides sp. | reverse complement strand
CGACCTCGGCCAGGCCGCCGGGGATCCCGATGTCGGCCATCAGCCGGATCAGCACGTCGGCGAGCACGTCGGGCCCCTCCCCCGCCACGCCCGGCTCGAGCAGCCGGGCCGCGCGCACGTGCCGCTCGGGGGAGGCGGCGTAGGTGAACCGGAACGCCGCCGGGGCCGTCAGCGAGACCGCCATGCCGTGCGGCACGATCGGCCCCGCCGGGTAGGACGGCGGGGCGTAGTCGCGCACGCGTCCGGCGATCGGGTAGGCGCAGGCGTGCGGGATGTGCACGCCCGCGTTGCCGAAGCCGAGTCCGGCGAACGTCGCGGCGAGCGCCATCTCCTCGCGCGCCGCCTGGTCGCCACCGTCGGCGACGGCGCGCCGGAACGCGCTCGCCAGCAGCCCCAGCGCCTTCTCCGACCACAGGTCGGCGATCGGGTTGGCACCGCAGTAGGGCACCCGCTGCTCGGGCCGCTTGGCCTCGAACTCGCCGAACCACCTGGCCGTGTAGCTCTCCAGCGCGTGGCACAGGATGTCCATGCCGGCGCTCGCCGTCACCATCGCCGGCTGGGTGAGCGTCAGCCGCGGGTCGACGACCGCCATGGTCGGCCGCAGCGCCTGGTGGGAGATCCCGGTCTTCACGTGCAGGCTCAGCACGTCGAGCACGCACACGGTGGTGCTCTCGGCGCCGGTGCCGGTGGTGGTCGGCACGGCCACCAGCGGCAGCAGCCGGTTCGGCGGCGTCTGCGCCTTGCCCACCGGAGCGTTGACGTAGTCCATCAGGTCACCCGGGTTGGTCACCAGCAGGTTGACCGCCTTGGCGGTGTCGATGCTCGACCCGCCGCCGATGGCCACGATCGCGTCGAACGGGCCCGCGTCCCGCGCGAAACCCACCGCCTCGCTCATCGACTCATCGGTCGGCTCGATCCGGACGCCGGCGTACGTCGTCACCTCGATGCCGTGCTCGGCGATCCGCTCCGCGATGCGTGCGGGGTGGCCGGTGGCCGCGACACCGGGGTCGGTGACCAGCAGCACCCGCGTCGCCCCGAGGGCCCGCAGGTCGTGGCCGATCTCGTCGCTCGCGCCGGCGCCGAACTTCAGTGCCGGCGAGGCGTAGGTGAAGACGGTCTCACTCATGGCGCCAACCTAGCCGCAACCCAGCCGCGCGCTACCGCCTCGCGCGGGCTGCCAGCGCCGACCGCACCACGTCGAGCACCTCGACGCGCCCGGACTCGATGTCGGCCAGCGGCACCCACGCCACGGCGTCGGTGGTGCCGTTGCTCTCCACGACCCGCGGCTCGTCGGTGGAGACCACCGTGCCCGCGAAGATCAGGTGCACGCCGTGGAAGTCCTCGTGCCGGCCGCTCGGCGCAGTGCCGGTGACGGCCACGTCGTCGACCTCGAGCACCTCGCCGACCTCGCAGACGACCCCGCACTCCTCCATCACCTCGCGGACGAGCGCCGCGCGCGGGGACTCCCCGAACCCGACCCCTCCTCCGGGCAGCGTCCACGAGCCGGAGTGGTAGCCGCGCGCGGAGATCCGGGTCAGCAGCACCTGCTCGTCCCGCACCACCAGCGCGTACGCCGCCACCCGCTGCATCCGGTAGGGCCGGTGCACCGCGAGCGCCTCGGTCACCAGCGCCAGGGTGGGCACCGCACCGGAGAGGACGTCCGCGACCGGCACCCAGGCCGCCTCGGCGGTGGACCCTCCGACCTCCACGGTGCGCGGCTCCGGGGCGTCGACCGGCACCCAGCCGTCGTACACGATCCGCAGCGCGTGCGCATCGACCCGCCGGCCCCG
>JAPSKJ010000528.1 GCA_031177735.1 Nocardioides sp. | reverse complement strand
GCGTAGAGGTCACCGCGCTCGCTCTGGAAGTACGGCGCGAACGGACCACCCACCTCGGGGCCCTCGTCCCAGTCGAGCCCGAGCCACCGCATCAGGTCGATGATCGCGTCGTAGGACTCGCGCGTGCTGCGCTCCTTGTCGGTGTCCTCGATGCGGAAGACGAAGGTGCCGCCGTGATGGCGGGCGAACGCCCAGTTGAACAGCGCCGTGCGGACCAGGCCGACGTGCGGGCTCCCGGTCGGGGAGGGTGCCATCCGGACCCTCACGTTGGTCGGGCTTGTCGAGACCACTAGCGCTGAACCACCTTGTTCGTCAGAGTGCCGAGTCCGGCGATCGAGACCTCGACCTCGTCGCCGATGTTCATGGGACCGACACCCTCGGGAGTGCCGGTGAGGATCACGTCGCCGGGCAGCAGCGTCATCACGCTGCTGACGTGGGCGATCAGGGTCGGGATGTCGAAGACCATGTCGCGGGTGCTGCCGTCCTGGACGACGTCGCCGTTGAGGAAGGTCTGCACCGATCGGCCCTCGGCGAAGTCGTGGGGGTCGAGGTCGGTCTCGATCCACGGGCCGAGCGGGCAGAAGGAGTCGAACCCCTTCGCACGGCTGAACCGGCCCTTGTCCTTGCGCTGCAGGTCGCGGGCCGTGACGTCGTTGGCGATGGTGTAGCCGTGGATGACGTCGGTCGCCTTCTCAGCGGGCACGTCGCGGCAGATCCGGCCGATCACCACGGCCAGCTCGCCCTCGTAGTGCACCTCCTGCGACTGGCTGGGGTAGCCGATCGGGTCACCGGGGCCGATCACGCTGGTGTTGGGCTTGATGAAGAAGATCGGCTCCTCGGGCACGTCGTTGCCGAGCTCGACCGCGTGGGCGGCGTAGTTGCGGCCGATGCCGACGACCTTGCTCCGCGGCAGCACCGGCGCGAGCAGGCGGACGTCGGCGAGCCGGTGCTCCTGCTCGAGCGGCTTGATGCCGACGTAGAGCGGGTCGCCGGAGAGGGCGACGACCACGCTGTCCTCCTCGGGCTGGCCGAAGCGATCCAGCTCGCCGGTCAGGATCCCGTAGGCCGGATCCTCGCCTGTGGTGAACCTGACGATGCGCACGCGGCGAGCCTATCGACCTACCCTTGTCGGTCGTGGAGGTGCTCTCGCGGGAGGTCTGGTCGCAGCGCGCGGCCGCGCACGAGGCGCGGCTCGCTCCCTACGTGTCGAAGCACCTCGAGCGGCGCCGCGGCGGCGTCAAGCACCCCGTCCACGACTTCTTGTTCACCTACTACTCCCAGCGGCCGGCTCAGCTCGTGCGGTGGCACCCGGGTTTCGGTGTGGGGCTGGCCGACGCGGCGGACTACGCCACGCTGAAGGGCTATGCCTGCCCCACCGACGGCGGCTCGCGCGAGGTCGCGAGCGTCACCGCGGAGTACGTCGCCTCGCAGCGCTCCGTGATCGAGTCGATCCACCGGCTGGCGCGGGCGACGGCGTCGCGGCCCGGCAACTTCGGCTGCTTCGGGATGCACGAGTGGGCGATGGTCTACCGGCTCTCCGAGGACGAGACCCGTCACGCCGACTGGCCGCTGCGGCTGGGTCCGGCCGGCACCGACGCCGTCGTGGAGTCGCACCGGATCGCGTGCTCGCACTTCGACGCCTTCCGCTTCTTCACCGCGCCCGCGCGGGGGTTGAACGTGCTCTCCCCCGGCCGCGACGACCGGGCGGACTTCGAGCAGCCGGCCTGCCTGCACGCCGGGATGGACCTCTACAAGCACGCCTTCCGGCTCACCCCGCTGATCCCCTCCGA
>JAPSKJ010000527.1 GCA_031177735.1 Nocardioides sp. | reverse complement strand
CCGGCTCTGGCCGACTCGATCACCGTGTCCGACGCCGACGACGACGCCGTCGAGATCTATGACGGCGAGGCGACCCCCGGCGACCACGACATCGACCTCCGCTCGGTGGTGATCGACCACGGCTCCAGCGATCTCCGGATCACCTCCGCGTTCAGCGTCACCGAAGAGACGAGCTGGACGGAGATCTTCGTCGACGTCGACACCAACCTCGATGGCCAGGCTGACTACTTCGGGTTCTGGTCGAAGTCGGCCGGTTCGGGCGTCGTGCGCATCGCGACCGAGGAGGTCACCTGTGCCGAGATCGGGCGCGGCGAGCAGCTCGGCACCAACGGCACCGTGACGCTCACCATCCCGCGCAGCTGCCTCGGCACGCCGGCCAGTGTCGCCGTGCGCGTCGACGCGGTGTGGGACGGCGAGGCAGAGGCCGGCGGGCACCTGGTTTACGTCGACAGCGCTCCCAACGTGGACGACGGGGTGCTGGTGTTCTCCCCGGCCGTCGCCGCTTCGGCGCCGCCCGTCACCGTGCCCTCGCCCAACCCGCCGGCGCCGCACGTCAACCCGCCCTCACACACCGGCCCGAGCGCCGCGTGCGTCAAGGCCAAGGTCGCCCTCAAGAAGGCGAAGAAGTCGAAGAACGTCGCGAAGATCAAGAAGGCCCGCAAGAAGGTCAAGCGCGCCTGTTGATCGCTGCAGGTCCCTCCCGGCGCGTCCGGGAGGGACCTGCGCCGCGCACCAGCGGTCTTTTCGTCGAGGCGCTACGGCGTCTCCAGCCACACCGTGAACGGTCCGTCGTTGACCGACGCCACCTGCATCTCGGCGCCGAACACCCCGCGCTCGACGCGCGCTCCGAGCTGCCGCAGCGCCTCGCACACCGCGTCGTACAGCGGCTCCGAGACCTCGCCGGGGGCCGCGGCGACCCAGGTCGGCCGCCGGCCCTTGCGCGCATCGCCGTAGAGGGTGAACTGCGAGACCACCAGGATCGGCGCGTGTACGTCGCTCGCCGACTGCTCGCCGTCGAGGATCCGCAGCCCCCAGATCTTGCGGGCCATCCAGGCCACCTGGTCCGGGCCGTCGGAGTGGGTGATCCCGAGATAGACCAGCAGCCCGGGGGAGGGCAGCTCCCCGACCACACGGCTTTCCACGGTCACGGAGGCCGACAGCACGCGCTGCACCACTGCTCGCACGGAAGGTCACCCTACGAGCCGGCACCCCGAGGGGCGGCGGAGCCCGGTCAGACGATCGTCCGCACAGGGATCGCCGGCGCGCACGCGGCCCGCACGGTGGCCACCAGTCCGGGGGAGGGTGCCACGAGCACCACCTCCTGGGTCTCCTGGAGCACGGGCAGGTCGGCGGCGGAGTCGCTGTACATGACGTGCCAGGGACGGCTGACGCCCTGGAGCGAGTCCAGCTTGCGGCGCCCGTAGTTGTGCGGGCTCAGCCTGGTGCCGCCGCGCGCCGGCGACAGGGAGGAGGCGCGCAGCTCGGCATCGCCCAGGCCGACCGCGTCCAGGAGTGGGCGAGCGACCTCCGCTGCAGTCGCCGTGACGACCACGACCCGATCGCCAGCGCGCAGGTGATCGGCGGCCAGGTCGATGCACCGCTGTCGCAGCCACTGCGGCGTGCGGGCGAACTCCGCGGCGAGCTCGCCTGCGAGCCGTCGCGCGTGCGCCAGGTCGACGCCGAGCAGCGCCACCCGGACGAGGTAGCGCGAGACCGCCCCGCGCAGGTGCGGGCGCCGGCGGGTCAGGTGCAGGGCCGGCAGGGCGGGGAGGGCCAGGAGCAGTCGCCAGGG
>JAPSKJ010000001.1 GCA_031177735.1 Nocardioides sp. | reverse complement strand
CGTGCCCGGACCACCACCCAGGAAGCCCAGGACCCGGTCGACCCCGGGATCGGGGTCGACCGCGAAGGTCGGTGGGGCCGCCGCGGCAGCGCTGACGAGCAGCGTGCCGGCGACGATCGAGGCGAGCGGACGGCGGGTGGACTTCCAGCCCATGGCGGATCTCCCAGGTGGCGCGGCCCATGGCGACCCCGGTGTCGCACGACGAACGGACCACTGATGTCGGCACCGTAGGAGCGACACGCCGAGCGGTCGGTAAAGCGGTCCCGGGATCGCTCGAACGTGCTAGTGCCGAATAGCACGGTCGGGTGGTGGACGGGCGCTGGGCCATAGCCCGACCGGTCCACGGGGGCCAGCTGCCGGCTAGACCACTCCGAAGACCGATGCCGGTCGGAGAGCCGATCCGCTGACCGCTCGCTCGCGGCTGATGTCGTGACGTCGTGGCCCTCAGGCCTCCGGCGCTCCGGTGCGGCGGCCCCGCCCACGCGCCGCTGCCACCGGGCTCGGCGTGCCGAACAGCAGGGCGACCGCTCCGACGGCCACCATGAACCACTCCCGCTGCACGACGTTGTCGACCGTCACCACCACGACCGCGATCAGGACGGCGGTCCGGAACCACAGGCTGTTCACCCACTCCATGGCAGTCATCCTGACCGACCGAGCCGGGGCCGCGTGCCTGGTCGGGTCGAACGGGTTTGCGCAGGTCCCCGGCTGGCTAGGATCCGCCCGTGGGGGACACGTCTCGGCCTCGGCGCCTGCTGGGTGCGGCGCGCAGCACCGTTCGGCGCACGAACAACACCCAGCGCGTCGGTGCGGTGGGCGCGATCGCGCTCCTGGCGACGGCGCCGTTCGGCGGCCTGGAGGCGGCCGGCGACCCGCCGCTGGAGCGGCTGAGCATCGGGCGGACGATGGACGTCGGACCCTACGACGTCACGGTCGAGAAGGTGTTCACCATCGACAGCCTCGCGCCCGACGTCGTGCCACGCGAGGGCAATCGGCTGCTCGTCATCCGCGTGGAGGTGGTCAACGACTCCGACCGGCCGCAGCGGCTCGCACTCCTCAACGACGAGAGCATCGGTGCGTTCTACGCCCGCGACACCGGCGTGGTGCCGTTCGAGGACCCGACCCTCCCGATGCCGCTGCTCTTCCACGTCGAGGACGAGCGGACCTTCGAGAACGGCGACACGATCAACCCCGGGGTGACCTACCGGATCGGACTCGTCCTGGAGCAGTCCGGCGACTGGCAGGGCGAGCAGATCGTCCTCGGCGTGAATCACTACCAGTGGCGCGAAGAGGCGACGCTGGCGTTGTCGGCGGCTGACTGGGAGCTCGCCGGGCCGATGTGGGAAGGGCCCGTGCCGGTGGAGGACCCCGGCGCGACGTCGCAGCGACCGGAGGACACGCAGTGAGTGGTGTGTTCCGCAGCGCCGGGGTCGTGGTCGCCGTGGTCGCGGCGATGGCGGTCGGCCGGGTGATCACCGACCAGGTCCCGGTCGGCGAGCTCGCCACCGATCCGTTCGTCGAGGAGGGCTCGCTCGGGCAGCCGGTGGAGCTCGAGTACGCCGACGTCCGGGTCGAGCGCGTCCGGTCGGCGCCGTTCATCGTGCCTGCGACCGACAACGACCACGTCGTGCGGGCCGGGGGCGTCTTCCTCGTCGTGGACCTGACGCTCACGGTCACGACGGAGCCGACGACCTTCACGGAGAAGACGCTGGTCGACAGCGACGGGCAGCGTTACCTGGAGTCCGACCGCGCCCGATGTGATGCCAGCGGCTTGATACCCGCCGGAGTTCCGTGGACGGCGATGCTCTGCTTCGACGTCCCGGCCGACCGGCTGCGCGGGATGAGCCTCCGCGTCGGTCGCCAGGGTCCGGACGGGATCGTCGAAGGCACCGACCGACGCGATCAGGTGGCGCTCATCGACCTCGGGATCGACGCCGACGAGGCCGAGCTCCTGGCCTCGCGCCAGGACGTGGCCTATCGCGGGTTCCAAGGTGGTTTCCACGAGAGCCCAGACCTGGAGGAAGTGACGGTGACGAGCGAATGACGACCACCGCACCACCACCGTTCGCCCCGAAGCAGACGCAGGAGCCCGGGTGGTGGCGCCGCAACCGTGGGTGGCTGCTGGCCGTGCCGTTGGCGATCGCGGTCTTCGTGATCGGATCGGCCTCGCGGCTGCACGAGTTCTGGTGGGCAGCCGGGCCGCACGAGCAGGTGGCGAGTGGTCGGCTGGGCGAGGTGATCGCGGTCGAGATCAACGGTGCGCCGCGCTTCGACGAGCCGCCGAAGCAGTTCCAGCTCGCTCTCACCGCCCTCGAGGACGACGCTGCCTGGATCGACTCCTTCACCGAGGAGCCCGTCGTCCCACCGGACGGTGTCCGTGCGGTGGCCGCCCGCCTCGACTTCGCGGACGCCGAGCCGACCGACCTGGCCAGCTGCACGGTCGCGCTGCTCGATGCCGACGGCAACCGCTACCTGGTCGACGACGGCAACACCGACCACATCTACCAGTGCGTGCCCGAAGAGGTGAGCGAGCTCCTCGGCGACCAGGAGACCGGCGACGACGTGCGCCTCCCCGCGTCGTGGTCCACCGCGCCGGTCTTCCTCGTCCCCGAGGACGCCCGGATCACGACTCTGCAGCTGTACTGGGAAACGGCGCTTCCGGAGTACGTCGAGCTCGAGCTGCCTCACTGAGCTGGGGCGCGACGAGCCGGTCGAGTGCGGCGGCGAGCAGCGGCGCAGTCAGGGCCATCGACAGCGCCATCCCGAGGTTGCGCTCGAACGGCGAGAACGCCCACCACGTCCAGAAGTCCGTCGGCCCCACCAGGAGGCGGATGCCCTCCGACAGCAGCACCGGCACCCGGATGACCAGCAGGAAGACCACGCCGAAGACGAGCATCGGCAGCAGGCCACCCGTCGCGAGCACACGCAGGGAGGACCAGAAGGTCGACCACCGCTCCCGGATGTCGTCGAGCAGGCCGGCGGCGGCACGGCGCACCGGCTCGGGGATCGCCGTCATCGTGTCGAGGAGCGGGTGGGTGGGGGACGGCGCCGGCGTCAGCCGGTGGCCGAGCACGACAGCTCCGACAGCCAGCCAGGCGACGGGCACCACCACCACGGCGTCGATCGCGCCGAGCAGGCCGAACAGCCAGGTGGTCGCGGTGTCGACCGGGCTGGCGAGCGGCCCGAGGTCGCTCACGACCGCGTCGTACCGCCCCTGCACCTCGCTGACCACCACCCGGTCCTCGAGCCAGGCGGTGCCCTCGGCGCGGACGAGGTTGACCTGCCGCGCGACCTGGCCGGTGTAGTAGACCTCCACGAGCGCGCCGGCGAAGGCGATGGCGAGGAACCGCAGCGAGCGCTCCACCCGGCCGAGCAGCCAGCGTGCGACGAAGGCGACCAGCACGATCATCACCGCGACCTGGACCGGGTAGACGCCGATCCGACCGGCGGGGTCGATGTCGACGCCCTCGCCCATGAGCCCGCTGACGATGCCCTGGGAGAACTCGTCGAACGACGCCTCGTTCTGGAACCGGTCGAGGTCGTCCTGCAGCAGCCCGTAGGAGACGTAGACGGCGAGGAACGGCACGAGCACCGACACCGCGACGTCGACCAGGCGACGCTCCCGCCGCTCGGTCACGGCCTCCGGCCGCTCGACGGACTCGATCTGGCGCAGCTGGGGGAGTGAGCCGCGGCAGAGGTGCAGCATCCACACGATCGGCACCAGGTAGCCCAGGGGTGCCAGCACCAGGATCAGCTGGCCGGCCCAGCCGACCCAGTCACTGACCTCGACGGCCGCCCACACGACGCCTGAGCGCAGACCGGCTCCGGCCAACGACAGTGCGAGCAGCGCCGGCCAGTGGCGTAGCACCAGCCGCCCTGCCGTCGCGACGACCTGCGGCACCTCTCGCCAGCTCTGCACACCGACCCCCCGGGATGCGTCGCGCCCGAGCCGGCGCGACGACGAACCCGGGCGACACTAGTCGACCGGGTCCGGCAGGTGAACCGTCGCCACAACGACGCCGAAGGTTCACCCGATGGCGGTGGCCGGCCGGGTCGCCGCTCTGGTGGGGTCCCACCATGACTTCTCGGACAACCCGCACACCGCTGTCTGCGCGCGCCCGTATCGCCGCGCTCGCCCTGCTCGTCGCGCCGGCCTCGGTCACCGGCACGCTCGCCGGCTCGGTCGCCACTGCCGCTCCTGCCCACGCCAAGCCGCAGATCACCGAGCCGGTCCCGGCCGTCGTCGCCCACCGCGGCGCGTCGGGCTACCGCCCGGAGCACACGCTGGCCGCCTACGAGCTCGCCATCGGCATGGGCGCCGACTACATCGAGCCCGACGTCGTCTCGACCAAGGACGGCGTGCTCGTCGCCCGGCACGAGAACGAGATCGGGGGCACCACCGATGTCGAGGCCCACCCGGAGTTCGCCGACCGCCGGACCACGAAGATCATCGACGGTGTCCCGATCACCGGCTGGTTCACCGAGGACTTCACCCTCGCCGAGCTGAAGACGCTCCGTGCCGAGGAGCGGCTGCCCCAGGTCCGCCCGGACAACACCCGGTACAACGGCCAGTTCCAGATCCCGACCTTCGCCGAGGTGCTCGCGCTGGCGAAGGCCAAGAGCAAGGAGCTGGGCCGCACGATCGGTGTGCAGCCGGAGACCAAGCACCCGACCTACTTCGACTCCATCGGCCTCTCGCTGGAGGAGCCGCTCCTGGCCGACCTCCGCGCGGCGAAGATGGACAAGAAGAAGTCGCCGGTGGTCATCCAGTCCTTCGAGGTGTCCAACCTCAAGGAGCTGGCCCCGAAGACCGATGTGCAGATCTCGCAGCTGCTCGACGCCTCCGGCGCGCCCTACGACCAGGTGGCCGCCGGCACGGGCGTGACGTATGCATCGATGGCGACGCCCACCGGCTTCGCCGAGATCGCGGAGTACGCCGACTGGGCGGGTCCGAACAAGAACCTGGTCCTCCCGCGCGACCCGGTGACCAAGGCCGTCGGGGAGCCGAGCGAGGTCGTCGACGACGCCCACGCGGCCGGTCTGAAGGTCGTCGTCTGGACGCTGCGCGACGAGAACCAGTTCATGGCGTCGAACTTCTGGATCGGCACCGACCCCAACGCGAAGGGCGACATCGAGGCCGAGGTGCACGCCTTCCTCGACGCGGGGGTCGACGCACTGTTCGCCGACCACCCCGACTCGGCCCTGGCGGCTCGGAGCACGTGGTTGGCAGCCCGCTGAGACCTCGCTGACACCCACCGACGCACTAGCCTCCAGGGTCATGCCCGACCCTTGCGTCTTCTGCGCGATCGCGGCCGGCAGCTCACCGGCCGCGATCGTGCTCGACGAGCCGGACCTCGTCGCGTTCCTCGACCGCCGCCCGGTCTTCAAGGGCCACGTCCTGCTCGTCCCGCGTCAGCACGTGGTCACGCTGCCGGACCTGCCGGCCGGCCTGCGCGACGGCTTCCTGGCCGCCGGGCAGCGACTGTGCACCGCCGTCGTCGACGCGCTCGGCGCCCAGGGCAGCTTCGTGGCGATCAACAACGTCGTCAGCCAGTCGGTCGCGCACCTGCACCTGCACGTGGTGCCCCGCCGCAAGGGCGACGGCCTGCGCGGCTTCTTCTGGCCACGCACCAAGTACGCCGACGGCGAGATGGACGACTACGCAGAACGGCTCCGCGCGGCGCTCGGCTGAGCCGGTGCCGCGCGGAGCCGTCCGGGTCGCCTCAGAGCGTGGCGCCGCCGTCGACGTAGAGCGTCTGACCGGTGATGTAGGAGGCCTCGTCGCTGGCCAGGAAGGCGGCCGCGGCCGCGATGTCCTCGGGGTAGCCGACGCGCTTGACCGGGTTGTGGTCGGCGTTGAGCTTGCGGAACTCCTCGACGTCCATCTTCAGCCGGGCCGCGGTCTGGTCGGTCATCTCGGTGACGATGAAACCCGGTGCGATGGCGTTGGTGTTGATGCCGAAGGGGCTGAGCTCCTTGGCCAGGGTGCGGGTGAAACCCTGGATGCCCATCTTGGCCGCGGCGTAGTTGGCCTGGCCGCGGTTGCCCAGCGCCGAGGTGCTGGAGACGTTGATGATCTTGCCGTACTTCTGCTCGACCATGTGCTTCTGAGCCGCCTGGCACATCAGGAACGCGCCCTTGAGGTGCACGTCCATGACGAGGTCCCAGTCGTCGTCGGTCATCTTGAACAGCAGGTTGTCGCGGGTGATGCCGGCGTTGTTCATCAAGATGTGCACGCCGCCGAGCTCGCCGACGATGCGCTCGAAGGCGGCCTCCACGCTGGGCCGGTCCGCGACGTTCGCCCCGACGCCGAGGTGCTGGCCACCGGGGAGCTTGGCGGCCGCCTCCGCCGCCGCGGCCTCGTCGAGGTCGACGACCGCGACCCGGGCACCCTCCTCGGCGAATCGGGTGGCGCACCCGAAGCCGATGCCGCGGGCGGCACCGGTGATGACTGCGACGCGTCCGTCGAAACGACCCATGTCTGCCTGAACTCCTTCGTTGGCTCTCTCGGACGCCGGTCACTCTAGTGGCCCGCGCGACGCGTCCGCGGGGCGCCGAGAACGGCGGGTGGCGCCGTGCCAGACTTGGCAGCCGACCGACACGACGTCGTTTTATGGATCGGAGTAGTACCTGTGCGCTCTTCCCGCGCCCTTCCCCGTGCCGTCGCCCGTGTGACCGCCCCGCTGCTGATCGCCGGCCTGGCCCTGACCGGCTGTGGGGGTGGAGGCGGCGACGACGAGCCGTCCAACGACAGCGCTCCGGCGTCGAGCCCGACGCCGGAGGAGCCCGACACCTGGCCGCTGACCGGCGTGGAGCTGCCGCCGGGGGAGTCCGCGACCAAGAACCACCCGGTCATGGTCGTGAAGATGGACAACACCCAGGCCAGCGCCCCGCAGGTCGGCCTCTCCCACGCCGACATGGTGGTGGAGGAGCTCGTCGAGGGCGGGTACACCCGCCTCGCCGCGTTCTTCTACTCCGACATCCCGGGCACCGTGGGTCCCGTCCGCTCGATGCGGGCCAGCGACATCGACATCGTCACCCCCGCCCGCGCCGAGATCGTCACCAGCGGCGCCGCGCAGTGGACGATCGACCAGCTCAACGACGCGGACGTCACCTTCTACCAGGAGGGCGAGTCGGGATTCTTCCGCGACGACGAGCGCAACGCGCCGTACAACCTGTTCGCCGACCTGGCCAAGACGACCAAGCAGGCCAAGGGAGAGGCCGCGCGGCCCGACGACTACCTGCCCTTCGGCGACCCCGCAGCCTTCCCGGGCGGCCAGCCGGCGACCTCCATCACGGCCGACTTCGGTGCGCACAACACCGA
Source organism: Nocardioides sp. (assembly GCA_031177735.1). GTDB lineage: Bacteria > Actinomycetota > Actinomycetes > Propionibacteriales > Nocardioidaceae > Nocardioides. The sequence continues at coordinate 38,405 of JAPSKJ010000001.1, read as the reverse complement.
GTGGGCCTTCGAGGCGGGCAAGTACATCAACCGCAACAGCTATGCCGCGCAGGGCGACGAGTTCACCGCCGACACCATCGTGGTGTGCATGGTGAAGACCACGAACGCGCCGTACAAGGACCCGAGCGGCGCCTCGGTGCCGATCTCCCACTTCAACGGCAAGGGCAAGGCGATGGTCTTCCACAACGGCACCGTGGTGCGCGGCACCTGGGTGAAGGACGCGCCGGACGCGCCGGTGCGGTTCGAGACCAAGGCCGGCCCGCTCAGCATCCCGGCCGGCAAGACGTGGATCGAGCTGGTGCCCTCCGGCGGCGCCGTCCAGCCGGGTAGCGTCACCTTCCAGTGAGCTAGCTGATCCGCTCCGGCATGCGAGGGGCCCCGCCGACACGGCGGGGCCCCTCGTCACGTCAGCCGCCGCTGCCCGCAGCGGGTGCGGTCAGTCCTCGTCCCTGCTCACCTCGGCGAGCGGCGTGGCGCTCGCCGCGATCGCGACGCCCTGGCTCGCCAGCGACTGCAGGCCAGCCAGGATGAAGCCGACCGCGGTCTCCACCCGGTGGGCGGCGGCGATGGGATCCTCCGCCGTGGCGACCGACTCCCCGGCCGAGGACAGCGCGCCGAAGAAGATCCGGCCGAAGGTCTGGATCATGTCCTCCTCGACCCGGTGGCCCCCCGCGCCGAGGACGAGACGGACGATGTCGAGGACGTCGGCGTACGCCGAGCGCTCCTCCTGCTCGCGGTAGCGCTCGTAACCCAGGACCGCGGGGCCCTCCTGGATCACGATGCGGCGGTACGTCGGCTCCTGGACCACCCGGAGGAACGCTCGCAGCCCGGCCAGTGCCTTCTCCCAGGGGTCGTGCTCGGTGCGCATGGCCTGCTGGACGACCCTGGTGGACTCCGCCTCGACCTTGGTGAAGACCGCTTCGAAGAGCGCCTGCTTGCCGCTGAAGTGGTGGTAGAGCGCCCCCTTGGTCACCTCGGCGCCGGCGACGATCGCGTCGAGCGAGGCGCCGGAGTAGCCGAGCTCGGTGAAGAGCTGCTCGGCCACCTCGACCAGCGACCGCTTGGTCGAGGCGGAGTACTGCTGACGCCGGCTGTTGCCGGGAACTCCGGGCAGCGTCGGGACCTTGGGCACCAGCTTGCTCACGGACTTGGGCACCCGGCCGAGTTTAGTGTGACCGCCACCTCGTGGCCGGAATCACCCGCCCCCACTGTTGGCATACCGACGGTATGGGTAATACCTTCGGTACGTACTCCCGGTATGTGAATGCCGGGGACGCCGAGAAGGGGGCACCACCATGACCTGGAAGACCTTCCACTCCCGCGGAGAGATCCTCCGCGCCGTCGAAGCCGTGGCCAACCAGCGCCTGGACGGCTTCCTGCCGATGGACCTCGAGGGTGTCCGCGAGACGTTCGACGACGAGCTCGACCTGCTGGCCACCCTGCAGCTGCGCTGGCACACGCGGCTGGCGGGCCGGCTCGACCACGAGCTGAGCCGGCAGCCGATCAGCCTCGAGAGCGCGGTGATCAGCGCCTGGCTGGCCACCGCCGACGACGCTCCCGGCGTGCGCCGGATCCTGGACCACTACCGCGCCGAGCCCGTCGACGCGAAGATGGCCACCGCCATCACCAAGGCCGTCGCCAAGGAGCACGCGCTGCTCGCCGTCATGGCCGGGCTCAGCAACACCGACGACAACCTGGCCGTCCAGGTCGGGCGCCGCATCGAGGAGAAGGCGCGCGCGTCCTACCGCCCCGCCTCGCGAGTCGCCCCGCCCGCCCGCCCGACCCTGCTCGACCGGCTCCGGGCCGCCCTCGCCGCCTGAGCCCAGGTCGTTCGGCTCGCGTGCCGGAGGCCCGGAAGCTGGAGCCGGGAAGCTCACGACCTCGCTGCCGCTTGCCTGCGCGGCACAATGGAGGCATGCTCCGCGCCGGGATGCTCCTCGTCGCCACGCCCACCCTGCTCGACCCCAACTTCGCGGGCACGGTGGTGCTGCTCCTCGACGTCGACGAGGAGGGGGTGCTCGGTGTCGTGCTCAACCGACCCTCGCCGGTGCCGGTGGGGGAGGTGCTCGCCGGCTGGTCCGACACCCTCACCGAGCCGGGCGTGGTGTTCCAGGGCGGTCCCGTGGGTCGCGACTCCGCCCTCGCCATCGGCCGGCTGCGTGATCCCGCCGAGGCCCCGGTCGGGTTCCGGCCGATCGTCGACGGGCTCGGCCTGGTCGATCTCGACACTCCGCCCGAGCTGGTCGGTGGGGACCTCGCCGGGCTGCGGGTCTACGCGGGCTATGCCGGGTGGGGAGCCGGCCAGCTCGACGGCGAGATCGAGGAGGGAGCCTGGTACACCGTCCCAGGGGAGCCGCGTGACGCCTTCCGCGACGACACCCAGGCGATGGTCCGCGACGTGCTGCGCCGACAACCCGGCGAGCTCGCCTGGCACGCCACCCGGCCGCTCGACCCGGTCATGAACTAGAGCGGCCCCCGACCGGCGCCGCGGTCCGTGGCCTCGGCTCGGACGGGGCGCGGACTGCGGTTAGGCTTTGGGGCATGGGCATCCTGGGCTTCGGAAAGGGCGGCACCGCCGTCGATGAACAGGTCCGCGAGCGCACGGTCCCCACGGATGAGGGTGACCACGAACGCTTCTCGCACTACGTCGAGAAGGAGAAGCTCACCGAGGCGATGGTGATGGGCACCCCGGTCGTGGCCCTGTGCGGCAAGGTGTGGGTGCCCAGTCGTGCGCCGGAGCGCTTCCCGGTCTGCCCGGACTGCAAGGAGATCTGGGAGTCGCTCGAGGACGACCAGGGTTCGAACGAGTGACGGGCCGGCCCGAGTCGGCCTCCTCGCACGCGCTTCCTCCGGCCTGGCCGGAGCGTGCCGCCTGGGGCACGGCCCCGTCCCTGCGTGCCTGGCAGCAGGCCGCGATGACGAAGTACTTCACCGAGAACCCGCGCGACTTCCTCGCTGTCGCCACGCCGGGCGCCGGTAAGACCACCTTCGCGCTCTCGGTCGCCGCCGAGCTCCTCGGCCGGCGCATCGTCGACCGGGTGACCGTCGTCGCGCCCACCGAGCACCTCAAGCTCCAGTGGGCCGAGGCGGCCGCACGCGCCGGCATCCCGATCGACCCCACCTACTCCGCCGGGCAGGGCAAGACCTCGGCCGACTACGTCGGGATCGCGGTCACCTACGCCGGGGTGGCGGTCAACCCGCTCGCCATGCGCATCCGCACCGAGCGGTTCCGCACCCTGGTGATCCTCGACGAGGTGCACCACGCCGGTGACGCCCTGTCCTGGGGCGACGGCGTGCGAGAGGCCTTCGAGCCGGCCGCCCGTCGGCTCGCCCTGACCGGCACGCCGTTCCGGTCGGACGTCAACCCCATCCCGTTCGTCACCTACGCGCCCGGTTCCGACGGCATCCCGCGCTCGGTCGCCGACTACACCTACGGCTACGCCGAGGCGCTGCGCGACCACGTCGTCCGGCCGGTGCTCTTCATGGCCTACTCCGGTCAGATGGCCTGGCGCACCCGCGCCGGTGACGAGATCGCCGCGAGCCTGGGCGAGCCGCTGACCAAGGACCTCACCAACCAGGCGCTGCGCACCGCGCTGGACCCCAACGGCTCGTGGATCCCGTCGGTGCTGGCCGCCGCCGACAAGCGGCTCTCCGAGGTGCGGCGCCACGTGCCCGACGCCGGCGGTCTGGTCATCGCGACCGACCAGGACTCCGCCCGCTCCTACGCCAAGACGCTGCGCTCGATCACCGGTGAGGCACCCACGGTCGTCCTCTCCGACGAGAAGTCGGGCTCGAAGAAGATCGCCGCGTTCAGCGCCGACACCAGTCGCTGGATGGTCGCCGTCCGGATGGTGTCGGAGGGTGTCGACGTACCTCGTCTCTCGGTCGGGGTCTATGCCACGACGACCTCCACCCCGCTGTTCTTCGCCCAGGCGGTCGGTCGATTCGTGCGGGCGCGCACCCGGGGGGAGACCGCGTCGGTCTTCCTGCCGTCGGTGCCGACGCTGCTGCAGTACGCCGCCGAGCTGGAGGTCGCCCGCGACCACGTGCTCGGCCGCAAGGTCAGCGACGAGGACGACATCTTCGCCGCCGAGAACGATCTGCTCGCCCAGGCGCAGGCCAGCGAGTCGGCCTCGGCCGACGAGGCGGCCCTGCCGTTCGAGGCCCTGGGCAGCGAGGCGCGGTTCGACCGAGTGCTCTTCGATGGCGGCGAGTTCGGCCATGCCGGAGAGGTCCACGTGGGGTCCGAGGAGGAGATGGACTTCCTCGGCATCCCGGGGCTCCTGGACGCCGACCAGATGCGCGAGCTGCTCCAGCAGCGGCAGAGTGATCGGGCCCGCAAGCAGAAGGCGGCCCTGGGCGATGCCGTCGCCGCCTCGCAGCGCGCGGCCGACGCTCTCGCCGACGTGTCCACCCACGAGCAGCTGGCCGTGCTGCGCCGCGAGCTCAACGGGCTGGTGGCTGCCTGGCACCACCGCACCGGGCAGCCGCACGCGATGACCCACGCCGCGCTGCGCAAGGAGTGTGGCGGGCCCGCCGCGGCCGTCGCCAACGCCGAGCAGCTGCGTGCGCGCATCGACCGGATCCGCGACTGGGCGGTGAAGCGGACCTCCTAGCCCCAGGCCCGCGCCCTCCGTCCGGCCCGGCGTCGCCGGGTGCTCACCCGGCGCGACTGGGGATCAGGTCGGGCTCGGTGGCGCGCGCGAGCCGGCGCACCGAGGCGGGGACGAGGGTGAGCAGGCAGATGGCGACGTAGGCCAGGCCGGCGACGAGCAGCACGTCGGCGATGCCGAACCGGAGCGCGAGCGGCCCCATCGCGAGCTGGCCCAGCGGGATCACGGCGAAGGAGCCGAGCTGGTCGTAGGAGTAGGCGCGCGGGAGCATCTCGTCGGGCACGTTCTCCTGCATCGCCAGCGCCCAGCCGAGGCTGAAGACCTGCACGCCGATGCCCGACACGAAGCAGGCGATCACCAGCGGAGTGGTCTGCGGCCACAGGGCCAGCACCAGCATGGGCACGCCGAACAGCGCATTGCCGAGCATGCCCAGCAGCAGCGGGCGCCGCATCGACCAGCGCATGAACGCGATCGTCACCAGGAGCGCTCCGACGGCCTGGGCGGACAGGGCCAGACCCCAGCCCTCCTCGCCGATGGAGGTGCGGCTGGCCTGGACCGGCCCGAGGAGGGTGAGGCCGCCTTCGTGGAGCGCGTTGAGGACTGCGAAGGCGCTCACCCCGACCCAGAGCCAGGTGGTGCCCCGGAAGAAGTCCCAGCCTTCCCGAAGCTCCACGATCAGGGTGTGCTGCGGACCCGTGCGCGGCGGGATCCGCACCGGCAGGAGCAGGAGCGCGGCGACCAGCCAGGTCGCGGCGTCGATGAGCAGCGCCCAGCCGGCGCCCACGGTCACCACGAGCCCCGCGGACAGGCTCGGCCCGACGACCATGAGGCCGGCGCGGGTGAAGGAGAGCAGGACGTTGGCCTCCTGCAGCCGCTCGCGCGGCACCAACGCCGGCACGATGCCGTTGAGCGCCGGCATCCCGAGCGCCGCGGCCACGCCGGCGACCGCCGCGAGCGCCACCAGGTGCCACAGCTGCGCCGTGCCGGTGAGCAGCAGCACCGCCATCGAGCCTCGGCTCACCCCCGAGACCACGTTGGAGACCTGGATCACCCGGCCGCGGCCCAGCCGGTCGGCCAGCACCCCACCGAGCAGCAGCAGCGCCACCATCGGGATCATGTGGGCGGCCAGCACGGCGCCCAGGGCGGTGGGTGAGTCGCTCACCTCCAGCACGCCGAAGGCGAGCGCAACGGGGGCCATCGTGTTGCCGAGCAGGTTCACCGAGCGCGACGCGAAGAACCACCGGAAGGTGTGCGCGCGTAGAGGTGCCATCGCCGAGATCGAGGTCACCCGGCCGAGGCTAACCCTCCGATCGCCCGATGACGGTGGTTCCTCGGGGGGATATTTGCGGCGCTTCGCGGCCAGTGGCCTCAGCGTGTCAGGCGATCGCGACGCCGGCGGCGCGCATCTCCTCCACGGCGGCGTCGGTCGTCTCCGGGGCGACACCCGCGCAGAGCGCGGTCAGGACGGTGGTGGTGAAGCCGGCGCTGACGGCGTCGAGGGCCGTCGCCCGCACGCAGTGGTCGGTCGCCAACCCGCAGACGTCGACCGCGCCCACCTGGTGCGCACGCAGCCAGTCGGCAAGGGGCGTGCCGTCGGCGGCGTGCCCCTCGAAGCCGGAGTACGCCGCCTGGTGCTCGCCCTTGAGGAAGATCGCGTCGAAGGGCGCATGGTCCAGGCTGGGGTGGAAGGCCTCGCCCTCGGTGCCCACCCGGCAGTGCACCGGCCACGACTGCGCGTAGTCCGGGGTCTCGGCCCAGTGGCCGCCGGGGTCGATGTGGTGGTCCTTGGTGGCGACCACGACGTCGTAGCCGGGTGCGCCCGGCAGCCCTTGCGCGCGGGCCTGCAGCAGGTCTGCGATGTCGCTGGCGACGCGGGTGCCGCCCAGCACGGGCAGCGAGCCGCCCTCGCAGAAGTCGTTCTGCACGTCCACGACGATGAGGGCCCGCCTGGTCATGGGCTCCAGGCTACCGGCGCGCCGTCAGGAAGGACCCGAGCCGGAGGCCGGAGCAGCCCTCAGACGAAGCCTCAGACGAAGCCTCAGACGAAGATCGTCTCGATCGCCGGCTCGCCCTTCGACATCGACCGCACCTCGAGCGGCAGCTCCGCCCGCGACGCCGCGTGACGGTCGCGGGCCGCGTCGAGCGGCTCACGGCCGACCACCTCGCCGTCGCGGACCAGCGGCACCAGCAGCGGCCGGTCGTCACCGTCGTCGACGGGCGGCCTGCCGATGCCCACGATCTCGGCCTCCGCGACGCCGGCCGCGGAGCGCCGCCGGAGGGCGAACTTGCGCCCGCCGACCGAGCCCTTGTCGGGGCTCTTCTTGGCGACCGAGACCATCTCGCCGTCCGATCCCTCCCGCGAGACCAGCTTGTAGACGAAGCCGCAGGTCGGGTGGCCGCTGCCGGTGACCAGCTGCGTGCCGACGCCGTAGCCGTCGACCGGCGCCGCGGCCAGCGCGGCGATCGCGAACTCGTCCAGGTCGCTGGTGACGATGATGCGGGTCTCGGTCGCCCCGAGCCGGTCCAGCTGGCGGCGTACGCGCTCGGCCAGGACAGGAAGGTCGCCCGAGTCGAGCCGGACCGCCCCGAGCTCCGGGCCGGCCACCTCCACCCCGAGGCGGACGGCCTCGGCGATGTCGTAGGTGTCGACCAACAGGGTGGTGCCCGCGCCGAGGGAGGAGACCTGCGCCCGGAACGCGTCGGCCTCGGTGTCGTGCAGCAGGGTGAAGGAGTGCGCGCTGGTGCCGGTCGACGGGACCCCGTAGCGGGCGCGGGCCTCGAGGTTGGAGGAGCTCACGAAGCCGGCGACGTAGGCGGCGCGCGCCGACGCCACGGCGGCCTGCTCGTGGGTACGCCGCGACCCCATCTCGATGCACGGGCGGTCACCGGCGGCGAGCGTCATGCGGGAGGCGGCGGAGGCGACCGCTGAGTCGTGGTTGTAGATCGAGAGCAGCAGCGTCTCCAGCAGCACCGCCTCGGCGAAGGTCGACTCCACCACGACGAGGGGGGAGTGCGGGAAGTAGGCCTCGCCCTCGGCGTAGCCCCAGATGTCGCCTTGGAACCGGTAACCGGCCAGCCACTCCCGGGTCGGCTCGTCGACGACGTGCTCCAGCGCGGCGAGCACCTCGTCGTCGAACCGGAACGACTCCAGCGCGTCGAGCGCGCGGCCCACGCCGGCGACGACGCCGTAGCGCCGGCCCTCCGGCAGGCGCCGTGGGAACAGCTCGAAGACCGCGCGCCGCGACGCGGTGCGGGCCGCGAGCGCCGCCTGCAGCATGGTGAGCTCGTAGTGGTCGGTGAGCAGGGCCGTCGAGCGGGTGCTGGGGTGCGTCACGATCCTTAGTCTGTGCCACGATGAGGGCATGTCCGCACCCAGCCCCGTCGAGTTGGACGAGCCGGTCGCTGACGACGTCATGGCGACCTCGCAGCCGTGGGTCACCATCGTGTGGGACGACCCGGTGAACCTGATGTCGTATGTCACCTACGTCTTCCAGCAGTACTTCGGCTACGACAAGGCGAAGGCCGAGAAGCTCATGCTGCAGGTGCATCGCGAGGGGAAGTCGGCGGTGAGCTCCGGCAGCCGCGAAGAGATGGAGCGTGACGTGCAGGCGATGCACGAGTACGGCCTGTGGGCCACCTTGGAGAAGCAAGGATGACCGACTCCGCCGGACCGCTCGCAGCGCTCACGCCCCGGGGGGAGGCCCGATGACGGGGTTCGCCCGCCACCGCCGCAGCAAGGACATCATCGCGACGTTCACGGGCTTCGAGGCCGACCTGCTGCGCAACCTGGCCGCCCAGCTCGTCGAGCTGCTCCGCAACGAGTCCGCCGTGCCCCGCGCCAGCGACCCGCTGGAGGCGATGTTCGACTTCACCGGCCCGACCACCGAGCCCGAGGACCCGGTGCTGCAGCGGCTGTTCCCGACCGCCTACCGTGACGACGCCGAGGCGGCCGCGGAGTTCCGCCGCTTCACCGAGGGCGGCCTGCGCGACGGCAAGGCGACCGCGGCCTCGACGATCATCGACAACCTCGAGGAGGCCGGTCTGCCCTCGGAGCTCACCGAGGACGGCCTGATGATCGACGTCGAGCTCGACCCGGCCACCGCGGAGGTCTGGCTGCGCTCCTTCACCGACCTGCGGCTGGCGCTGGCGACCCGCCTCGGCGTCGAGCCGGGCGACGAGGCCTACTGGGAGTCCCTGCCCGACGAGGACCCGCGGGCCCAGGCGCACGACATCTACGACTGGGTCGGCTACCTGCAGGAGACCCTGGTCGACGCGCTGTCGAGCTGAGGTCTCCCGGCGTCAGCTCGGCCGGAACCGCTCGACGGCCTCGGGCGAGTCCAGCTCGCGGCGGTACGCCGTGTGCCGGCCCGCCCGCCTGATCAGCTCGGCCAGCGCCGCACCGGACCAGGCCTGCGGCACCAGCGAGGCGGCATGCTGGGCGCCGCCCTGGGTGCGCACCACCAGGTAGGGCTGCCAGCTGCTGGAGTCGACCGAGGCGTCGACGACGTCGCGCCAGGCGATCGGCTCGCGCGTGCCCGCCAGCCTCAGCCCCTGCGGGTCGAGGCGGATGCGGTGGTCGGCGCGGAAGGCCAGCCAGGCGGCGTACGCACTGAAGAGGGCGAAGCCCGCCAGGCCGAGCAGGACGCCCACCACGGAGCGGCCCGCGGCGCCGGCGGTGAGGCACAGCGTGCCGAGCAGCAGCACGACCAGGGCGCGTCGGCGGACGAAGCCGGGCCGCAGCGGCAGGGCGACGCCGTCGTCGGCCCGCATGGCGGGTGGCGGCGTGCCGCGGTAACGGCGCAGGTCCACGCACAGCAGGCCGCACATCAGCGCCGTCTGCACGCCGAGCAGCAGCGCCAGCCAGCCGCCGGAGCGGCCGGTGGCGACCGTGGCCGCGCCCAGCGCACCGAGTGCGGCGCCGCTGAGGGCGCCGAAGACGAGGATCGCCCAGACGAACAGCCTCATCGCGTCGTCCTCACAGCCGTCAGATCCATCCGGTCACCGCGTCCCAGCCGTCGCTGACGGCGTCCTTGGTGTCGTTCCAGGCGTCCTCGACCGCGTCGTCGATGGGATCGGTGAAGCTGTCCGGAAGGGCATCCCACCCCTCGGTGACGGCCCAGCTCACGCCGACGCCGACCGCCGTGGCGCCCAGGACGACCAGTCCGGCCGGCACGCTGACCGGCGCGGTCGCGACCACGGCGACGACACCGGCGGTCGCGGCCAGGCCTGCGCCGGTGGCGAGCAGGCCGCCCGCAGGGGTGTCGGACTCGAGGGCGACGTAGCCCTCGTAGACCGTGCCGAGCGGACCGAGCACCTTCGAGGCCCGCCCGAGCCACGTGCTCCGCTCGCCGAGCTCGTCGATCAGGCCGCTCTGGCGCGCCTGCGCGTTGGCCGCCCGCCGCGCCGGGTTGCCCGAGCGGCGCCAGCGGTGCAGCTCGTCGGCCTGGCTCTTGAGGTCGGTCGCCTTCTGCTGCAGCTTGCGCTTGCCGGTCTCCAGGCCGTAGGCGATCGCGAAGTTGCCGGCGGCGCCCTGGAGCTCCTCCAGCAGCTTCTCGGTCAGCGAGGGGTCGAGGGTCGCCTCGACCGGCTTGAGGTTGGCGTCGATCCACTCCTGGAAGTTCGTCCACTCGTCGCCGACGTCGGTGACCAGCTTGTTGTAGAGGTTGACCTGGTCCTCGTCGGTCAGGTCCTCGGGCGGGTGGATGGTGACCCCGTCCACCACCAGGCCGCCGTCGCGTGCCTCCTGCCGGAACCCGCTCATCCGGGTCTCGCAGGTGCCGAGGCGCGCCTTGTAGTCGTCGATCTTGTCGGCGGCGCGCTTGATCCGCTCCTCGTAGTCGTCGGTGAGCCGGATGACGTCGGCGGCGCAGCGCACGTAGGCGTTGCCGGACTCACCGGCCCACTGGTCGTTGGCCAGCTTGCGTGCGCGGTCGACGTCGTCGGCGCTGTCGGCGACCGCCTTCTTCAGTGAGTCCCGCAGCCACGACGCCAAGGCGCCGACAGCCGTCGTGGTGCCCGGGACGCTGGTGTCGATCACGACTTGTCGGGGATCTGGTCGGCCACCTGCTCGAACGAGCCGGCCAGCGACTCGTCGGTGAGCTGGAGGTTGTCGTGGACGGCCTTCACGGTGGCCGCCAGCAGCTCGTTGACCTGCGCCAGCTCGTCGGCGGTCTCCACAGCGGCGGACAGGATGGCCAGCAGCTCCGGCGTGCCGAGCCCGCCGTCGACCTCGGTCGGCACCGAGTCGGCGAGGTCGGTGATGCCGGTCGCGGCGGCGTCGTGGTGGCCGACGAGGGCGTCCTCGGTCGCCTGGCTCAGCTCGATCCTGCTCACGAGGCGGCCTCGATGCGCAGGTGGACCGGCATGGGGATGTCGAGGTAGGCGTGGTCGAAGTGCTTCAGCTCCCGCAGCCGCTCGAGCTGGTCGGTGCGCCACAGCACCCACGGGTGGCCGGAGCCGCAGCCCTCGGCGAAGCGGTCCAGCGCGGTGTAGCCCATCAGCGCGACCGAGCCGTCGGCGAGCTGCGCCATGAGCACCTCGGCGAGCTCGCCGTCGTCGTCCAGCCGGCAGGGCAGATAGGCGACCGGAGGCTGCACGGCGGCACCGCGCCCGGTGAACGTGGGGGAGGGGTCGGCGGGCAACATGGCGGCGAGGTTACCCCGGTGGTGCGGCGTCTCATCCGCCGGTGATCTCCGCCACGTCCGCAGCCCGGGCGGGTGCGCTGCGGTCGCTGCGGACCGCCTAACCTTGGGATCGTGCTGACCATCGACCAGGCGACGTACGACGCCATCGTCGCCCACGCCAAGCGGGACCACCCCGACGAGGCCTGTGGCATCGTGGCGGGCCCTGAGGGCAGCGACCGCCCGGAGCGGGTGGTCGAGATGGTCAACGCCGCGGGCAGCCCGACGTTCTACGAGTTCGACAGCACCGAGCTGCTCGAGCTCTACAAGGAGATGTGGGCGCGCGACGAGGAGCCGGTGGTGATCTACCACTCCCACACCGCCACCGAGGCCTACCCCAGCCGCACCGACATCGGGCTGGCCAGCGAGCCGGGCGCCCACTACGTGCTGGTCAGCACGCGCGAGCACGGGAATAACGAGGGCCCCGTGGAGTTTCGTAGTTTTCGGATCGTCGACGGCGAGGTGACCGAGGAAGAGGTCAACGTCGTCGCCGCTCTGCCGTCCTGAACGCCGAGAGGTAAGAGAGAACCATGGCCATCGAGGTCCGCATCCCCACGATCCTGCGCACGTACACCGGTGGTGAGAAGGCGGTCGCGGGCAACGGCGCCTCCCTGAGCGCCCTGATCGACGACCTCGACGCCGGCCACCCCGGCATCAAGGACCGCCTGGTGGAGGAGAAGGACGGCAAGGTCGACCTGCGCCGCTTCGTCAACGTCTACATCAACGACGAGGACGTCCGGTTCATCGGTGGCCTCGACGCCCCGCTCAGCGACGGCGACCAGGTCGTCGTGCTGCCGGCGGTGGCCGGCGGCTCGGTCTGAGCAGGTCGCCGCTCAGCCCAGGATCCCCAGCTCGTACGCCGTCGCGACAGCGGCGGCCCGGTCGGTGACCCCGAGCTTGTCGTAGATGTGGGTGAGGTGCGTCTTGACGGTCGCCTCGCTCACGAACAGCTCCTGGGCGATGGCGCGGTTGGGCGTGCCGCGGGCGACCAGCACCAGCACCTCCCGCTCGCGCGCGCTGAGCGCGGCGGTCCGCGACGGCCGGCGCACGTGCGAGGCGAGCCGGGTCGCTACGGTCGGGGAGAGCACCGTCTCGCCGGCCGCGGTCGCGCGCACCCCGGCAACGAGCGTCTCCGGTGGTGCGTCCTTGAGCAGGTAGCCGGTGGCACCCGCCTCGATCGCGGCCACCGTGTCGGAGTCGGTGTCGTAGGTGGTGAGCACGAGCACGGCGGCGCGCAGGCCGCGTCGCTGCATCTCCCGGACCGCGTCGACGCCGTTGCCGCCGGGCATCCGCAGGTCCATCACCACCACGTCGGGGTCGAGGGCGGCGGCACGCTGGATCGCCTCCACGCCGTTCGCCGCCTGGCCGACCACCTCGAAGTCGGCCACCGCCGAGAGCGTCGCGGCGACGCCGTCGCGCACGACCGGATGGTCGTCGACGACGAGGATCCGGATCGAGCCGCTCACGCCGCACCGCGCTCGATCGCCGGGAGCCGGACGGAGACGGCCGTGCCGGCGCCGGGCTCGGACTCCAGGTCGAGCACACCGGCCAGCCGCTCGGCGCGCTGGCGCATGCCCCGCAGCCCGAACGAGCTTGCTCGCACCGGCCGGCGCGGGTCGAACCCCGCTCCGTCGTCCCGCACGTCCACCACCACCTCGTCGTCGATGTAGCTCAGCGTGACGCCCACCCGGGAGGCACCCGCGTGGCGGGCCACGTTGGCCAGTGCCTCCTGGACGACCCGGAGCAGCGTGGCCTCGACCTCCGGATGGAGCGGGCGGGCCTCGCCGGTCACCACGGTGGCCGCCTGCACCGGGTGGTGGGACGCCCAGTCGTCGACCAGTGCGGTAACGGCCTCCGGGAGCGACCGGTCGGCCAGCGGCGCGGGCACCAGGTCCATCATCGAGCGGCGCGCCTCGACCAGCGCGTCGCGGGCCAGCGCGGCGGCGCGGTCGACCCGGCGGCGTACTGCGGCGGGATCGGTGTCGTCATGGGTGGCCCGCAGCTGCGCGACGATGCCGGCGAGCGACTGCGCGATGGTGTCGTGGATCTCGCGGGCCAGCCGCTGCCGCTCCTCCTGCACGCCGGCGTCGCGGGCCTGCGCGACCAGCTGCGCGTGCAGTGCGGCGTTCTCGGCGAGCGCCCGCTCGAGGTGGGCGTTGACCTGCTCGAGCTCGGTGATCGCCTCGGCTCGCTCCTCACTGGTGCGCAACAGCTGCACCGAGTAGCGACCCATGCCGTGCGCCAGCGCGAAGTTGAGGCCGAGCAGCACCACGAACAGCGCGGCCTGTGCGGGCGTCTCGGGCGGCAGGCCACCGGACTGCCCGGCCGCCATGGTGAACGCCGTGGCGCCGAGGGCGAGCAGCAAGGTGCGCCCCCGGAACGCGTCCGCCGCGTCGGCGAAGCCGATCCAGGCGAAGACGCAGAACAGCGGGTTGAGCAGGGTGAGCGCCAGGGCGAGGGCCGTGCGGCCGACGTAGTAGACCCGGAGCTGCGCCGGACCCTGCGCCGGCCGCGCGAGCATCCACCACCACAGCCAGCCGGCGGTGACCGCGACGAGGACGAGCTGCGCCGCCAGCCGCGGCGCGGGCGACAGCGACCCGGTGGCCGGACCGGTCGCCAGCGCCACGGCCGTGGCGACGACGAGGAGGACGAAGGGCAGGTAGCGGAACCACCGGTCCCGGCCCTCCTCGACACGGACTGACCCACTCACGGCGCCGAGCCTCTCACTCCCAGCGGAAGGTCCGCACCGCGATCAGCGAGAGGACCGCACCCCAGGCAGCGACGACGGCCAGGTGGCTGAGGTCGGGGAACCCTCCGGCCATCGCATCGGTCATCGCCTCACTGGCGGCGCTCAGCGGGGTGAAGCCGAGGACCGTGCGCAGCGTGTCCGGCAGCGCCTGGATCGGGACCCACACGCCGGCGGTGAACATCGCCGGGAAGAACACGATGGTGCCGATCGCGGTGCCGACCCGGGCGTTCGGGGTGACCGCGGTGACGACGGCGCCGATCGAGAAGGCGGCCACCACGGCGAGGAGGTAGGCGAGCAGGTAGCCGGCCCACGACTCGGGCAGCGGGGTGTCGAAGGCGACCGCGCCGACCACGAAGACCAGCACCGACGAGGCGAGGACGGCGGCGGCGTGCAGCATCACCTGGGCGATCAGGATCGCTGAGGGGCCGACCGGTGTCGTGCGGAGGCGGCGGAGCACGCCGCCCTCACGGTAGGCGAACACCACCGGCGGCATGGCCATGATCGCGGCGAGCACCATGGAGAGCAGGATGCTGGTCGGGACGTAGAAGTCGATCACCCGCAGGCCCTGCTCGCTCCACTCGCCGGGCTCGCGGAAGCTCGGGATCGCACCGAGGATGCACAGCAGTGCGGTCGGGAAGACGACGATCCAGAACAGCGAGCCCAGCTCGCGTCCGAACAGGCGGGCCTCGGTGCGCAGCACCGCCGTGGTCCCGGGACTCGTGCTCACCGGTGCTCCTCCGCGGTCTCGGCGGCGGTCTCGGCGGCGGTCAGGTCGAGGTAGGCGCTGTCGAGCGAGCCGGACGCCACGTGCAGGCCCTGCGGGACGGCCCGCTGGGCGGCCAGGCTGCTCATGACCAGGACCACCGCGTCCTCCGACCCCTGCACCACCACACGTCCGCCACCATCAGCGTGGACCGAGCTCACCCCGGCGAGCTCGCGCAACGACTGGAGGTCGATCGGCGCCGAGGGCGTGAACCTCATGGTGGTCCCGGCGCCGGCGGCGCGGATGAGGCCGACCGGCGTGTCGAGGGCGCGGATCCGGCCGCCGTCGACGATCGCGACCCGGTCGCACAGGTGCTGCGCCTCCTCCATCGAGTGGGTCACCAACAAGATCGTCACGCCGGTGTCCCGCACCTCGCGAACCAGCTGCCACACCTCCTGGCGCACCCGCGGGTCGAGGCCGGTGCTCAGCTCGTCGAGGATCGCCACCTGTGGCCGGCCGACCAGGGCGAGGGCGATCGAGAGCCGCTGCTGCTGGCCGCCGCTGAGCTTGCTGAACCGAGCGGCCAGCAGGCCGGCCAGCCCGACGCGCGCGGCGAGGTCGCGCCAGGGGAGCGGGTCGTCGTAGAACGCCGACCACAGCTCGAGCGCTTCCCGGACGGTGATCTTGGCCTGCAGCCGGCTCTCCTGGAGCTGGATGCCCAGGATCCGGGTCAGTGCCTCCCGGTCGGTCCACGGGTCGACCCCGTGCACCCGGATGCTGCCGGCGTCGCCCGTGCGGAGACCGGCGATCGACTCGACGATCGTTGTCTTGCCCGCCCCGTTGGGACCGAGGATGCCGAAGATCTCGCCGTGCTCGACGGCGAAGCTCACGCCGTCGACCGCGGCCGTGTCGCCGTATCGCTTGCGCAGGTCGTCCACGACCACTGCGGGTGCTCTCATGCCTCCAGCCTGGTGGCCGCGGGCAGGGCGGACATCGATCAGCAGGCGCCGATCGGCATCATCCGATCGGCTGATGCCGCCCGATCTCGTCGGCGGGCGGCTCCCACCCGGACTCATAGGCCCAACGGGCGACCTCCACCCGGTTGCGGGTGCCCGTCTTGGCCATGATCGCGGCGAGGTGTGTCTTCACCGTGCTCAGGCCCAGGTGCAGCTCGGCGGTGATCTCGGCGTTGGTCCGACCCGCTGCGACCAGGCGGAGCACGGCCTCCTCGCGTGGGCTCAGTGGCTGGGCGGGCCGGCGTCGCTTGCGGCGGGCCGGCCGGGCGAAGTGCTGCAGCAGCCGCACCGTGACCGTCGGGTCGATCAGCGCCTCACCGTCGGCCGCCGCGTGCACGGCCTGGGCGAGCAGGGCGGGCCCGGCATCCTTGAGCAGGAAGCCTCGGGCGCCGGCGGCCAGGGCATCGTGGACGTGCTCGTCGAGGTCGAAGGTCGTGATGACCACCACCGCCATCGGGTCCGCCACGTCGGGGCCGGCGAGCGCCCGGGTCGCGGCGACGCCGTCCAGCACCGGCATCCGGATGTCGAGCAGGCAGACGTCGGGGCGCAGCCGGCGCGCCTCGCGGACCGCCTGCTCGCCGTCGCCCACCGCGGCGACGACCTCGATGTCCGGCTGGGCGTCGAGGATGGTGCACAGGCCGGTGCGCACGATCTCCTGGTCGTCGGCGACCAGGACCGTGATGGTCATCGGACCCCTCTCGTGGTGGCCGGCAGCCGGGCGCGCACCGCCCAGCCGTGATCGCCGCCGGCCCGGCCGGAGGCGACGGGGCCGGCCTCCAGGGTGCCGCCCAGGGCGGTCGCCCGCTCCGCCATCCCGATCAGGCCGAAGCCCATCTCGTGGGTCGGTCGGCCCTGCGGCGCGGGAGCAGGGCGGCCGTCGTCGCACACCTCGAGCAGCACGTCGTCGGCCTCGCGGCCGATCCGCACCGTGACGGCGGTCGCTCCGCGGGCGTGCCGCCGGGTGTTGGTGACCGCCTCCTGGGCGATGCGGAACACCGCGGTGGCCGTCTCCGGTGCCAGCGGCCCCAGTCCGCCGTCGATGCTCACCCGCACGGGAGGTGGACCGTCCTCGGCGAGCAGCAGCACGTCCGCGATCCCCGGGCCCTGCTCTGGCGTGCCGCTCTCCCGCAGCATCCGCACCAGGTCGCGCATCTCGGTCAGGGCGCGGCGCGCCTCGTCCTCGACGACGCGGAGCGCGTCGACGGCGTACGCCGGGTCCTGCACCGCCTGGACCTGGCCGGCCTGTGCGCGGACCGCGACGGCGGAGAGCCGGTGGGCGACCGTGTCGTGCAGGTCCCGGGCGATGTGCTCGCGCTCGAGCATCCGGGCCCGGTCGAGCTCCCGGGCTCGCGAGGCGACCCGCTGCCGGTTGAGCTCCGCGAGCAGGGCGAGCAGGGTCACCACGACGCTGGCTCCGACGACGTCGGACCAGCCGTTGCCGCTCGCGGCCGCGGAGACGCCGATGGACGCGGCGAGCACCGCGGTGCCCGTCGCGGCCGCCCCGCCCGAACCCCAGCGGTACAGCGCGTACGGCGCCAGCGCGAGCCCGACCGCGGAGCCCGGCGTCACCTGGGGAACCGAGGCGGCGAGGTGCACCACGGCGGCCACCGCACCAGAACCGGTGGTCCAGAGCAGCACCGCCAACGGGTGCTGGCGCCGCCACGGCAGGGCCAGTGCGCCGGCAGCCGTCACCACGGCGGCGAGCGCGGGCCGGGTCACCTCGCTGCGCACGATGGTCTCCACGACGACCGCAGCCGCGATGACCGCGACCACGCCCCAGTCATCAGGGCGGGGACGCCGCTCGCCCGGCGCCGGCGGTCGGCGCAGGAGGAGCCCGACCGCGCGCATGCCGGCGATGTTAGTCATCGGCGGGCGCGACGCCGCCGGATGGCCCGCTCGGCGACGAGCGCGTTGAGGACCCAGGCCAGCACCATCAGGGTGCTCGACACGGCGATCAGTGGACGGCTGTCGGCCGCCACGCCGGTCGCGGCGGCGAGGATCGCGACCGGACCGAGCAGGACGGCCTGCGTCCCGGCGCCCATGGCGAGCGCGTAGGCGCGCGTCATCCAGGCGCCGTGGGTGCGGTAGTCGTGCCGGAACAGCGCCCGGACCGCGAGGACCAGCCCGACCAGCATCACCGACCCAACGACGTACCGCGCGCCGTTGACCACGGCGGTGTCCTTCTCGGGCAGGTCGTAGAACGCCGTCATCCAGAGGCCGGTGAGCGCGGTGACCAGCCCGGCGGGCACCAGCACGACGCCCGCCACCCGGTGCCACGCGCCCCGGCGCAGCCGCGGCACGAACTGCAACGCACCCAGCACTGCGTAGACCGTGACCGCGACGATGTGGACCACCACCGGGACGGGGGTGCTGACGAAGCGCGCGTTCTCCGCGGTCACGACGGGGTCACCCGCCAGCTCGGCGAGTCGGGCCGATCCGGCGGCCACCGGGACCAGCGCGAGGAGCAGCAGGCCGGCCGGCACCAGCCACTGGCGGCGGTGAGGCTTGCGGGTCGGTGCGGCCGGGCGGGCGGCGGTGAGGGACATGCCACGAGGATCGGCCCATCGCCCCGGTCGCCACATCGGCCACCAGGCCGGGATCCACCGACCATAAGGCCCGACCAGGAGGCCGACCACGAGGCCGACCACCAGGCCGACCAGGAGGTCGACCACGAGGCCGACCACTGGCCCCGGCCACGGGCCGACCGTCGCGCCCGGCTGTGGTCGGGATCGCGTGGAGGTGCGCCCGCACCCCGCCGAAGGGCGTCAGCGAAGCGCCGGGTGCGAGACTGGTGCCATGCGCTTCGACAACCTGCTGGCCTCGGTCGGCGGCACGCCGCTGGTCGGGCTGCCGCGGCTGTCGCCCACACCCGAGGTCCGGCTCTGGGCCAAGCTGGAGGACCGCAACCCGACCGGCTCCATCAAGGACCGCCCGGCCCTGCAGATGATCGAGGAGGCCGAGAAGGACGGCACCCTCCGTCCCGGCTGCACCATCTTGGAGCCGACGTCGGGCAACACCGGCATCTCGCTGGCGATGGCGGCCAAGCTCAAGGGCTATCGCATCGTCTGCGTCATGCCGGAGAACACCTCCGAGGAGCGCCGCCAGCTGCTGCGGATGTGGGGTGCGGAGATCGTCTCCTCACCGGCCGCCGGCGGGTCCAACGAGGCCGTGCGGGTCGCCAAGCAGATCGCCGCGGAGCACCCCGACTGGGTGATGCTCTACCAGTACGGCAACCTCGCCAACGCGCGCGCTCACGAGGAGGGCACCGGCCCCGAGCTGCTCGCCGACCTGCCCTCCATCACCCACTTCGTGGCGGGGCTCGGCACCACGGGCACGCTGATGGGCGTCTCGCGCTTCTTCCGCCGCGCCAAGCCCGAGGTGCGGATCGTCGCCGCCGAGCCCCGCTACGGCGAGCTCGTCTACGGTCTGCGCAACCTCGACGAGGGCTTCGTGCCCGAGCTGTACGACGCCTCCCTCATCGACGCGCGCTTCTCGGTCGGCCCGCGCGACGCCGTGCGGCGGGTGCGTGAGCTGCTCGAGCTGGAGGGGATCTTCGCCGGGATCTCCACCGGTGCGATCCTGCACGCCGCGCTCGGCCAGGCCGCGAAGGCGGTCAAGGCCGGGGAGAGCGCCGACATCGCGTTCGTCGTCGCCGACGGTGGCTGGAAGTACCTCTCGACCGGTGCCTACGAGGGCACCGTCGACGACGCCGAGGACCGTCTCGAAGGTCAGCTCTGGGCATGAGGCGCCTGATCCTCGGGACCCTCCTGGTCCTCGGACTGCTGGCCTCACCGGCGGCCGCGGGCACCCCGGGGGACCCAAGAGAACTCGATGCGCTCGCCGGCGCTCGCGGCTCGAGCGCCGAGCCGGCCGAGCGGCTGGCCAAGCCCAAGGTGCGTCGCACGATCCGCTACGAGGTCCGCACCCGCGGTCGGATCTCCGCTGACGTGCGCGTCTTCCGCCGGCAGGTGCAGGAGACGCTCGACCACCGCCGCGGGTGGCGCGCGGCGGGCATCCGCTTCGTGCGGGTCCCACGGGGCGGCTCGATGACGGTCGTGCTCGCCGAGGCCGCCACCGTGCCGACGTTCTCGTCGGGGTGCAGCGCGACCTGGAGCTGCCGGGTCGGCCGCTACGTCGTGATCAACCAGGCCCGCTGGCTGACCGCGTCACCGGCCTGGAACGCGAGCAGGGGGACGCTGCGCGACTACCGGCACATGGTGGTCAACCACGAGGTGGGGCACTTCCTCGGCCTCGGCCACGTCGGTTGCCCCCGCCCGGGGGTGAAGGCGCCGGTGATGATGCAGCAGTCCAAGGGGCTCGGCGGGTGCCGCTTCAACCCCTGGCCGACTCCCGGCGAGATCGCCTCACGGCGCTGAGGCCGGCCCGACCTCGAGCGTCGGGGAGACTCCCAGCTCGCTCCCCGGGACCGGGTCGAGGCCGAGGACGGCGGTGGCCAGGTTGGCCAGGTCGCCGTTGCGGACCGGCTGCGCGCCGGCGTACCTCGCCCGCGCCCGGCCGGGGTCGGTGTAGCCGGGGTTGAGCGCGTAGAGGTCACCCGGCGTGACGCCGGGCCCCCAGACGAGGAACGGCACCGTGTAGTTGGCGCGCAGCGTGCGCCGCGAGTGGCTCGTCGTGCCGCGGGCGAACCCGTGGTCGGCGGTCAGGATGACGGTGAGCCCGGACTCGGCGGCAGCCGCGTCCAGCACCCGGCCGAGGAGTCGGTCGGTGCGGCGCACCGCGTCGAGGTAGGCGGCGCTCATCCCGCGGTGCTCGTGACCCGCCGCGTCCGGGAGCGAGAGGTGGAGGAAGGTGAAGTCGCGGTCGGCCTCGACCAGGTCGGCGCTCGCCGTGCGGACCAGGCGGCGGGTGCGCTCGTCGGCCACGAAGCGGTCGATCGGCCAGGAGCGGTCGTAGAGCGCGAACTTCGGCTTGGTGGTGAACATCGCGGTGGAGCCGCCGGCGGCGTCGACCACCGAGTAGACCGACGACCCGGTCGGCACCGTGGACCCGGGGCGGTCGTCGTCCCACGTCACGCCGTGCCCGCCCTGGCCCAGCCGGATCCGTCGGCCGGTCAGCATGCTGGTGTGGTTGGGCAGCGTCACGGTCATCTCCGCCTCGGTGCGGGCGTTGAGGGTGCCGGCGCCCTCGGTGAGCAGGCGGTGGAACGCCGGTGCCCCCGGGACTCCCAACCGACGCAGCGCCGCAGGGTTGAGCCCGTCGATCGAGATCGCCAGCACCCGGTCGGCGGGTCCGACGGCGGCCGCACCGGGCTGGGCGGGGCCGGTGAGCAGCGTCGCGGCGAGCGCGGCGGAGCCGAGCACCCCCAGCGCGGCGCGGAGCCGACTCAGGGCGTGCGGGAGTGCGGGGGAGGGCATCCGGGTGCGGGTCACGCTTGCCGAGGGTACGTCGCCGTGATCCGCGACTCACGTCGGGTGCGTCACGGGCGGCTGCGCTCGGGGGTGTGACGGCTTAACGTTGCCTCTCGTGCCCCCCAACCTGGCTGCTCTCGACGTCGACGCCCCGATCGGCATCTTCGACTCCGGCTTCGGCGGGCTGACGGTGGCGCGGGCGGTCATCGACCAGCTGCCGCACGAGTCGATCCGTTACCTCGGTGACACCGCCCGGGCGCCGTACGGCCCCAAGCCGATCGCCGAGGTGCGCGAGTACGCCCTGGAGTGCCTCGACCACCTCGTCGACCAGGGCGTGAAAGCGCTGGTCATCGCGTGCAACTCGGCCAGCGCCGCGATGCTGCGCGACGCTCGTGAGCGCTACGACGTGCCGGTCGTCGAGGTGATCCTCCCCGCCACACGGCGCGCGGTCGCGGCCAGCCGCACCGGCCGGATCGGGGTGATCTGCACCCGGGCGACCGCGGAGTCGATGGCCTACGCGGACGCCTTCGCGGCTGCTCCCCACGTCCAGCTCACCACCCAGGCGTGCCCGCGGTTCGTCGACTTCGTCGAGGCAGGTGTGGTCGGTGGCCCCGAGCTGCTCAGTGCCGCGCACGACTACCTCGACCCGCTCACCAGCGCCGGCATCGACACCTTGATCCTCGGCTGCACCCACTACCCGCTGCTCACCGGAGTCATCTCCTACGTCATGGGTGGGAACGTGACGATGGTGAGCAGTGCGGAGGAGAGCGCGAAGGAGCTGTACCAGGTCCTCGCCGCGGGCGGCCTGATGCGCGAGAGTGGCGACCCGACGTACTCCTTCCTCACGACCGGCTCGCCGGCGGAGTTCGAGACGATCGGGCGCAGGTTCCTCGGGCCCGAGATGGTGGCCGCATCGCAGTTCGCAGGAGGTCTGTCATGAAGCTGACGGTGGTGGGGTGCTCCGGCTCCTATCCCGGCCCGGACTCCGCGGCCAGCTGCTACCTGGTCCAGGAGGAGCACGAGGGCCGGCTCTGGTCGCTCGTGCTCGACATGGGCAACGGCGCGCTGGGCGCGCTGCAGCGGTACGTCGACCCGCTGGCCCTCGACGCCGTGCTGCTCAGCCACCTGCACGCCGACCACTGCGTCGACATGACCAGCTACTACGTCCTGCGCAAGTACCACCCCACCGGTGCGCAGCCGAAGATCCCCGTGTGGGGCCCCAAGCGCACCGCCCGCCGGCTCGCCCGTGCCTACGACCTCCCGCGCAAGCCCGGCATGGAGGAGGAGTTCGAGTTCCACCGCTACAAGGAGCCGTTCCGCGTCGGGCCGTTCGCCATCACGCCCTACGAGGTCGACCACCCGGTGCCGGCCTACGGGATGCGCATCACCACAGGCGAGGGCGAGCAGACCAGGGTGCTCGCCTACAGCGGCGACACCGGCCCCACCGACACGCTGTTGGAGATGGCCCAGGACGCCGACCTGTTCCTGGTCGAGGCGTCCTTCCGGCACGGTGATGACAACCCGCCCAGCCTGCACCTGACCGGCCGGGAAGCGGGGGAGTACGCCGCGAAGGCCGGAGCCAAGCGGGCCGTGGTCACCCACGTGCCGCCGTGGCACGACCCGGACGGCATCTTCGCCGAGGCCCGGGCGGCGTACGACGGACCGATCGAGCTGGCCGTCGCCGGGGCCGTCTACGACCTCTGAGGCAGCCGAGCAGGTCGACCAGCCGGGTCAGACGAGCCCGGCGTCGTGCACGCAGATGGCGATCTGCACCCGGTTGGTGACGCCGAGCTTGTCGAAGAGCCGCGAGACGTGCGCCTTGACGGTCGGGACCGAGAGGTAGAGCTCGCCGGCGATCTCGGCGTTGCTCAGCCCGCGGCCGACAGCGAGCGCGACGTCCATCTCGCGCTCGGTGAGCGAGGACAGCCGCTTCTTCGCCTCGGCCTCCCGGTCGTCGGGCCGGTCCGCGCGGATCCGGTCGATCAGGGTGCGCGTCACCGAGGGCGACAGCATCGGCTCGCCGTCGGCCACCTTGCGGATGGCAGCCACGATCTCGGCGGGCGGGGTGTCCTTGAGCAGGAACCCGTCGGCTCCGGCGGCGAGCGCGCCGACGATGTGCTCGTCGGCGTCGAAGGTGGTGAGCACGATGATGTGGGGCGGGTCGGGGCGGCTGTGCAGCTGCCGGGTGGCCTCCAGGCCGTTGAGCCGTGGCATCCGGATGTCCATGAGGACCACGTCCGGGTCGGTCGAGCGCGTCAGCGGCACCGCGTCGGCACCATCGGTCGCCTCACCGACGACCTCGAGGTCGGGCTGCCCGCCCAGCATGAGCCCGAGCGCGGAGCGGACCAGCGGATCGTCGTCGACGATCGCCACCCGGATGGGGCCGGGCTGAGCGGAGGCATCGGTCACGTGGCCCACGGTATCCATCCGCGGAGCACGAAGGTGCCCGACCGCACCGTGTGCTCGAGCCTGCCGCCGGCGAGGTCCGCCCGCTCGGCCAGGCCGACCAGGCCGAGTCCGGCTCCCGGGGTGCTGGACCCGAAGCCGATCGGGTTGGACAGCTCGATCTCGATGCCCGTCTCCTTCGACCCGGACAGGCGCACCTGGAGGCGGGCGCCGGGGGCGTGCTTGCGGGCGTTGGTGATGCCCTCCTGCACGAACCGGTAGATGGTGCGGCCGGCGGCGGCGGGCAGCGGCTCCTCGGGAGTGGCCT
Source organism: Nocardioides sp. (assembly GCA_031177735.1). Classification (GTDB taxonomy): domain Bacteria; phylum Actinomycetota; class Actinomycetes; order Propionibacteriales; family Nocardioidaceae; genus Nocardioides. The sequence continues at coordinate 14,562 of JAPSKJ010000001.1, read as the reverse complement.
CGATCTCGTCGCTGAGGTCGACGTCCATGCCCTCCACCGCGGCCTCGGCGACCAGGGTGGACAGATCGGCGTAGGTCGGCTGCGGCGTGAGCTCGCCGTCGGTGTCGCGCAGCACGCCGAGCACGGCGCGCAGGTCGGTGAGCGCCTCGTGGGCCTTCTCTCGGATCACCCCGACGCTGTCGCGCATCTCCTGGGCGCTGAGGTCGTCACGGAACCCGAGGGCCCCCGCGTAGAGGGAGATCTGGGAGATGCGGTGGGCGAGCACGTCGTGCATCTCGCGAGCGATCCTGCGGCGCTCGTTGAGCCGCGCCTGGCTGACCCTCAGCGCCTGCTCGGCCTCCGCGGTCTCCGCGCGCCGGCGCAGGGTCCAGATCAGCTCGCGGCGCGAGCCGAGGTACATGCCCCAGCCGAGGATGGCGGCGGTGATGGCGACGTTGAAGCTCAGGTCGACGACGAGGGCGCCTTCGGGGCCGCCGGGCATCTCGCTGTACAGCACACCGGAGGCGACCGAGATGACGGCGGTCACCGCGATCTCCCGGTAGCGGCGCCGGGTGGCGACGGACACGATCGCGAGGAGTGCTGGACCGGCGGCCAGGGCGCTGAAGATCGACAGGGCGTTGGTCGCCAGCACGACGGTCAGCGGATAGCGTCGCCGGTAGCGGACGATCCCGAACGCGACGACGGCCACCAGCAGCGCCGCCCACACCCACGCCCGGTGGTCACGCCACTGGTCGGTGAAGGAGTCGACCCAGACCATCACCCCGATCAGCAGGCAGCCCGTGTAGCGCCAGAACACGCCCCAGGGCCGCAGGGGCGGCTGGTAGTCGGGGGCCGAGCGGGACACGGCGTACACGCTAGTGACCGGCGGGGCGCGCGGCAGGCGCCCCGGGTAGCGCGGACCCCCTACCGAAGTCGCGGCGTGTCGACACCGAGGGCAGATGCGCGGGCGCCTCGGGAGCGGCAGGCTGGTCGCCATGATCAAGGTCGAGAACCTGACCAGGAAGTACGGCGCCTTCGTCGCCGTCGACAACGTGAGCTTCGAGTGCCGCCCCGGGCGGGTCACCGGCTTCTTGGGCCCCAACGGCGCCGGCAAGACCACGACCATGCGGATCATGGTCGGGCTGACGCCGGCGACCAGCGGCCGGGTGAGCATCGGGGGATACGACTTCAAGGACATCCCCAACCCCGGCCGGCACGTCGGCGTGCTGCTCGACGCCTCCGCCCAGCACGCGGGTCGGACCGGCCGGGAGATCCTCACCATCGGTGCGGAGACGATGGGGCTGCCGAAGTCGCGGATCGACGAGATGCTCGAGCTGGTCTCCCTCACGCCGGCGGAGTCGAAGCGGCGGCTGAAGAACTACTCCCTCGGCATGAAGCAGCGGCTCGGCATCGCCCACGCCCTGCTGGGTGACCCGGAGGTCCTCATCCTCGACGAGCCGGCCAACGGCCTCGACCCGGCCGGCATCCGCTGGATGCGCGGGCTGCTGAAGTCCTACGCCGACCGGGGCGGCACCGTGCTGCTGTCCAGCCACCTGCTCAACGAGGTCGAGCTGATCGCCGACGAGATGGTGCTGATCGGCAACGGACGCATCGTCGCGCAGGGCGACAAGAAGTCGCTCCTCGCCAACAGCGCCCACGACGAGAGCCTGGTGACCGCCCTGGACAACGAGGCCCTCGCCACGGCGCTTCGCCAGCGCGGCTTCAGCGTCACCCCCGCCGGCGAGGGGCTGCGGGTGACCGCCCAACCCGTCGAGGTCGGCCGCACCGCGGCCGAGCGGGGCATCGTCCTGACCGACCTCCGCGCCGCCGAGGGCGGCCTGGAGAACCTGTTCCTCGAGCTCACCGCCTCCACCCAGCGCGAGGCGCCCACCAGCCTGCAGGCCCCGACCCCTGAAGGGACCGTCGCATGACCACCTCGACCGCACCGCTCACCCTCGACGTCTCGCGCACCCCCGCGGTGCCCTTCCTCCGCCTGGTCCGGGTCGAGTGGCGCAAGATGACCGACACCCGTGGCGGGTTCTGGCTCCTGCTGATCACCGGGATCCTGGTCCTCCTCACGCTCCTCGGCGTCTCGCTGGTCGGCCTGCTCAGCGACATGGGCAGCACCGAGATCGGCTTCGAGGACCTGTACCTGCAGGTCATGCTGATCCCGGTCTCGCTGCTCGTGCCGGTGTTCGCGATCACGATCGTGTCCAGCGAGTGGGGGCAGCGCACCAACATGGTGACGTTCGCCCTCGAGCCCAGCCGGCTCAAGGTGCTGCTCGCCAAGCTCGTGGTGGCCGTCCTGATGGCGTTCGCGACGCTGGTGGTCGCGGCGATCTGCGCGGCCATCGCCAACGTCGTCGTCGCCGCCGGTCAGGACTACTCGCCGTCCTGGTCCGTCGACGGCCAGAAGCTGTTCGTGTCGGTCGTCGTGCAGGTGCTCGCCTTCGTCACCGCGTTCGGACTGGCGATGTGCATCATCTCGACCCCGGCCGCGATCGCGGTCTACTACATCATCACGCTGATCCTGCCACTCATCGCGTACAGCATCTTGTACTTCGCCTTCGGCTGGTTCCGCGACGTGATCCCGTGGCTCGACTTCAGCTACGCGGCGACGCCGTTCATGTCCGAGTTCTGGCCCAACGGCGACCCGACGACCGTCGACGGGCTGGCCTGGGCCCGGCTGGCCTCCGCCACGTTCCTGTGGCTGGTGGTCCCTCTGGGCGTCGGGCTCAGTCGCATCCTGCGCGCCGAGATCAAGTAGCCGGCACGACCGGCGACGCCCCAGCCTTCACCGAGCGTTGCCGGACACGACACCACAGGGGCTCCCGGCCGTACCCACGGCCGGGAGCCTCGTGGTCGTGAGCGGGTACCTCAGGTTCGCCGCACTCGGCGACAGCACGACGTTCGGCATCGGCGATCCCGTCCCCGGCGGTTGGCGGGGATGGGCCCGGCTGCTCGCCGAGGCTCTCGGCACGACCTACGACGTCTCCTTCTGCAACCTGGCCGTCTCCGGCGCGACCGCGGCGAGCGTGCGCAGCGGCCAGATCGACGATGCGCTGGCCCATCGGCCCGACCTCGCCTCACTGATGGTGGGGGTCAACGACACGCTCAAGTCGTGCTGGGACCCCGGACGGGTCCGCGACGACCTGTTCGCCATGGCCGGCGCGCTGACCGGGCAGGGCGCGGTGCTGATGACGGCGCGCTTCCACGACCACGCAGCGGTGCTGGGTCTCCCCGGCGTGCTGCGTCGACCGCTCCACCGCCGCCTCGAGCAGCTCAACGAGGTGTGGGACGACGTCCACGCCACCTACGGCGGCATCCGCGTCGACCTCGCCCAGCGGCCCGAGGTGTGGGACCGCAGGTTCTGGTCGGTCGACCGGATGCACCCCTCCGAGCTGGGTCACCGGCTGCTCGCGCGCAGCTTCGGCACCGAGCTGCAGCGCGCCGGCTACCGCTTCGAGCTGCCGGCCCTCGACCCGGCCGGCGGCATCGCCCCCAACTGGCGGCGGGACCTGGCCTGGATCGTCGCCGAGGGTGCGCCCTGGCTGGGCCGGCGAGCCCGCGACCTCGGCCCGTGGGCGGTCCGGCTCGCGCTGACGGAGGTACGCCGGCCGGTGACCCCCGCCGCGGTCGCACCTGCCGTCGCGGCCGGTGCGGGCGGCCGGCCGGGTGCCCGGCCCGCAGCCGACGGGGAGCCGGTCGTCCCGGTCGCCTAGGGTGGGCCTCCATGAGCACCCGTGCCGACGGCCGTCGCGACGACGAGCTTCGCCCCATCACGATCACGCGCAACTGGCTGGACCACGCCGCCGGGTCCGTCCTCGTCGAGTTCGGCCGCACCCGCGTGCTGTGCGCGGCCTCGGCGTCCGAGGGTGTCCCGCGCTGGCGCAAGGGCTCCGGGCTGGGCTGGGTCACCGCGGAGTACGCGATGCTCCCTGCGGCGACCAACACCCGCTCGGACCGCGAGTCGGTCAAGGGCCGCATCGGTGGCCGCACCCACGAGATCAGCCGGCTGATCGGCCGCTCGCTGCGCGCCGTCATCGACTACTCCGCGCTCGGTGAGAACACCATCCAGCTCGACTGCGACGTGCTGCAGGCCGACGGCGGCACCCGCACCGCCGCCATCACCGGCGCCTACGTCGCCCTCGCCGACGCCGTCGCGCACCTGAAGTCCCAGGGGCTGCTGACCGGGGAGCCGCTGACCGGGTCCGTCGCGGCCGTCTCCGTCGGCATCATCGACGGCGTCCCGCGCCTCGACCTCCCCTACGAGGAGGACGTCCGCGCCGAGACCGACATGAACATCGTGATGACCGGCGAGGGCAAGTTCGTCGAGGTGCAGGGCACCGCCGAGCAGGCCGCCTTCGACCGCGCCGAGCTCGACGCCCTGCTCGCCCTGGGCGAGAAGGGCTGCGCCGACCTCACCCGGATCCAGCAGGAGGCGCTGTCCCGGTGAGCGGCCACCGATCCCCGGCGAGAGGCCGCCGATGACGAGGATCTTCGTCGCCTCCCGCAACGCCAAGAAGCTGCAGGAGATGGACCGGATCCTGCGGGCGCACCTGCCTGCCGTGGAGATCGTCGGACTCGACGACGTCGAGTTCTACGACGAGCCGGTCGAGGATGCGCCCACCTTCGCCGGCAACGCGCTGCTCAAGGCCCGCGCCGGCTTCACCGCCACCGGTCTGCCGACCGTCGCCGACGACTCGGGGCTCTGCGTCGACGCACTCAACGGCATGCCCGGGGTGCTCTCCGCCCGGTGGTCCGGCCCGCCCAAGTCCGACGCCCGCAACAACGAGCTGCTGCTCGCCCAGCTCGCCGACGTCCCGGACGAGCGGCGTGGCGCGCACTTCGTCTGCGCGGTCGCGTTCGTGTACGCCGACGCCGAGGGCGCTGAACGGAGCGTCGTCGTCGAGGGCCGGATGGACGGCCGTGTCCTCCGCGAGGTCCGGGGGAGTGGAGGCTTCGGCTACGACGTCCTCTTCGTCGCCGACGACCGCCCGGGGCTGACCACCGCCGAGCTCACGGTCGAGGACAAGGACGCCATCTCCCACCGCGGCAAGGCGCTGCGCGAGATCGCCCCGCAGGTCGCGGAGCTGCTCGGCTGAGCCGCATGGACGCCGCGCACCGCCAGCGGGCCTACCCGGTCCGGCTGGACTGGGGGCCGAGTGGCGCCGCGGCGCTCACGCCGGCGGACCTCGCCGTGGTCGTCGACGTGCTGTCCTTCACGACCACCCTGACCGTGGCGATCGACCGCGACATCGAGGTCGTCCCGCTGCCGTGGCACGACGTGCGGGCCGCCCGGGTCGCGGAGGAGTACGACGCCGTGCTGGCCGTCGGGCGGCAGGACAGCACTCCGGGCGACGGCCGGGTGACGCTCTCCCCGGCGGCGATGCAGGCCGTCGCCGGAATCCGCCGGGTGGTGCTGCCATCCCCGAACGGCTCGACGGTCGCGACCTCTCTCGCCGCGGAGGGCTCGGTCGTGGTCGGCGCCTCCCTGCGCAACCGCGCGGCCGTCGCCCGCTGGCTGCTCCCGCGGCTGCGCGAGGGAGCCACGGTGGCCGTCGTCGCCGCTGGCGAGCGCTGGCCGGACGGCACCCTCCGCCCGGCCGTCGAGGACCTCTGGGGGGCGGGCGCGTTGCTCGCGGCCCTCACCGACGCAGGCGTCGGTGAGATGAGCCCGGAGGCCGGTGCGGCGGTCGCTGCCTTCGGCGTGGTCGAGGACGACCCCCTCAGCGCCCTGCGTGCCTGCGCGTCGGGGCGCGAGCTCGGCGCGAAGGGCTATGCGGCGGACGTGGTCATGGCCGCCTCGCTCGACGTCAGCGGCGGGGTTCCGGTGCTCGAGGCAGGCGTGTTCCGGCGGGCGGCTCGGTGAGGAGTGGCGCCGTCGGGTGCTAACCCCGTGGCTTCGTCAGGGTCGCCATCAGCGGAGCCGTGACGACGTCGGGCAGGTGGGAGCTGAGCTCGGCCTGCACCCAGTTGCGCCGCGCGCCGGCGACGACGCGGTCCTTGCCTGCCATCAGGGCGTCGAAGGCATCGGCGGCGACGTCGTCAGCGTCGTCCTTCGGCCCTTGCGCGATGCGGGTGTCGAGCATGTCGGCGCGCTCGAAGAAGGCGGTGTCGGTCGGCCCGGGCATGAGGGAGGTGACGGTGACGCCGGTGCCCTTGAGCTCGTGGCGGATGCCCTCGGCGAAGATGTGGCCGAAGGCCTTCGAGGCGGCGTAGGTCGAGTGGTAAGGCCCGGGGCCGGTCGCAGCGATCGAGGAGGTGATCAGGATGCGCCCCCGACCGCGGGCCACCATGCCCGGCACCACCAGCCCGGCCAGGTGCACCGCGGAGCGGACGTTGAGGTCCACGAGCCGGAGATGGTCCGCGACATCGGTCCGGTCGAACCTGCCCGAGACGCCGATCCCGGCGTTGAGCGCCAGCGCGGTGACGGAGTCCGACGGGAGGGCCGCGTACAGCGCCTCGACGCCGTCCGCCGTGGCGAGGTCGACCTGCACCGCCCGCACCGAGGCGCCGAGACCCTCCAGCTCGCGGGCGGCGTCCTCGATCTCCGGCTCGTCGGCCGCGATGACGAGGTCGTGGCCGTGCTGGGCGAACTTCCGGGCCAGGGCGCGGCCGATGCCGCTCGAGGCGCCGGTGACGACGGCGGTTCCGGGGTGCGTCGCCGGGTCGTCCCCGGCGGTGGTGGATGAGTCGGCCATGGGTGCCCGGTAACCCGCACCCGGCCACAGGTCACCTGCTCCGGGGAGCCGGATCCGCCGCCCCTTACGCTGCGGACATGGTGCTCTTCCGACAGGCCGCGGCGGCCGTGGCCCGCGCCGCCGACCAGATCCCGGACTCGCAGGCCGACATCGACGCCAACAGAGAAGCCGCCCGGCTCGAGGCCGCCCGCACCCCCAAGGAGGAGGTCGCCGCGGTCGAGGACGTCGACGCCGACGGAGTGCCGTGCCGGCTCTTCACCCCGGTGGACCCGCGCCCCGGCCTGATCGTCCACCTGCACGGCGGCGGCTTCGTCTTCAACGACATCGAGGTCCACGACCCGGTCTGCCGACGCTTCGCCAACCGTGCGGGCATCCCGGTGCTCAGCGTGGACTACCGGCGCCCGCCCGAGCACCGGTTCCCGGCCGCGCCCGACGATGTCGACACCGTGCTCGCCTGGCTCGAGCGTCACCGGCCGGAGGAGCCGCTCTACGCGCACGGTGACAGCGCCGGAGGCAACCTCGCCCTGGTGGCGGCGCTGCGCCACCCGGGGCTGTTCCGGGCGGTCGCGCTGATCTACCCCTTCCTCGATCCCACCCAGGCCTTCGACTCCTACCTCACCGCCGCCGACGGCTTCGACCCGCGGGAGGCGGCGTGGTACTGGGAGCAGTACGCCGCCACCCCGGCCGACCTGACCAACCCCGACCTCGCGCCGCTGACCAGCGACCGGCTCGGCACGCTGCCGCCCACTCTCGTCGTCACCGCCGAGCACGACCCCCTGCGTGACGAGGGCGAGGAGCTGGCCCGCCGGCTCGACGCCCTGGGGGTGGAGGTCACCGCGACCCGCTACCTCGGCCAGACCCACGGCTTCTGGCGGCACGAGGCCTTCACCAGCAGTGAGCGACTTCTCAGGCAGGTAGCGGGATTCCTCGCGTCGTACTCCTGAGAGGATGACGTCCATGCGCGTCCACCTCGGCTCCGACCACGCCGGCCTCGACCTCAAAGCCCACCTCATCGCCCGCCTCACCGAGCTCGGCTACGAGCCGGTCGACCACGGTCCGTTCGTGTACGACGCCCTCGACGACTACCCGGTCTTCTGCCTGCGCGCCGCTGAGGCGGTGGCCCGTGACCGTGCGCAGGGAATGGACAGCCTCGGCGTCGTCATCGGCGGCTCCGGCAACGGCGAGCAGATGGCCGCCAACAAGGTGCACGGCATCCGCTGCGCGCTCGCCTGGTCGGAGGAGACCGCCAAGCTTGCCCGCGACCACAACAACGCCCAGGTCGTCTCGGTCGGCGGCCGGATGCACTCCCTGGAGGACATGACCCGCTTCGTCGAGATCTTCCTCGGCGAGCCCTTCTCCGACGACGAGCGGCACGTGCGCCGGATCGGCCAGATCGCCCACTACGAGCAGACCGGCGAGCTGCCACCCCTGCCCGCGAGCGCCGTCGGCCTCGGCCCCGACGCCTGATCGATGCCCGAGGGCCATCACCTCCACCACCTCGCCCGGACCATCACCGACGTCTTCGCAGGCTCGCCCGTGCGCGTCAGCAGTCCCACGGGGCGGTTCGAGGCCGAGGCGCGCCAGCTCGACGGGCAGGTGCTCGAGGCGGCCGAGGCGTGGGGCAAGCAGCTGTTCCTGGAGTTCCCCGGCGAGCGCTACATCCACGTGCACCTGGGGCTGATCGGCAAGCTCGACGTCCACGCGGGCGTCGCCGCCGTGCCCGCCCCGGTGGGACAGGTGCGGCTGCGGATCCAGCACGAGTCGGCGTACGCCGACCTGCGCGGCGCCACCGGGTGCGACCTGTGGACCCGGGCCCAGCGTGAGGCGTGCGTCGCCAAGCTCGGCCCGGATCCACTGCGCGACTCCGGCGACGGCGCCGATCCGCTGCGCGCGTGGGAGCGGATCTCGCGCAGCACCAAGCCGATCGGCACCCTGCTGATGGACCAGAAGGTGCTGGCCGGTGTCGGCAACGTCTACCGCGCCGAGCTGCTGTTCCGGCACCGGATGGACCCGCTGCGGCCGGGCAGCACCCTCAAGCGGTCGCAGTGGCTGGCCATGTGGGCGGACCTGGTCGAGCTGATGCGCGACGGCGTCGCGAAGAACCGGATCGACACGGTGCGGCCGGAGCACACGCCCGAGGCCATGGGCCGCCCTCCCCGCGTCGACGACCACGGCGGCGAGGTCTACGTCTACCGCCGCACCGGGATGCCGTGCCTGGTGTGCGGACAGGCGGTTCGGACGGCGGAGCTGGAGGGCCGCAACCTGTTCTGGTGCCCCGGCTGCCAGCGGCGCTACCGAGGTCGCGCAACTACGCCTCGCGGGGGCAGCGCGAGCCGTACAGTAACCCCACCCACGAGACGAGGACCGGGCACATGACCGCGCACACGACCGCGCACACGGCGTCGCGCCGCGCGAAGGTCCGGCGAGCCGGCGGCATCCGCCGCCGGTGGCTGCGCTCGAGCCGGGCGCACGGGGAGACCTGGTTGCTGATCGGGCTGGGGCTGTTCGTGGTCGTGTCGACGATCCTGGTCGTGACCCTGCCCGAGGTGGCGCCACGGACCCTGCTCGCCATCCCGCTGATCATCGGCAGCCTCGTGCTCGGGCCACGCACGCTGCCCTGGTTCGTGGTGTTCCTCCTCCTGATGCTGGTGGCCACGCTGGTGGTCAGCACGACCGGCGTCGACGCCCGCACCGTGATCACCGTCGCGGTGATGTTCGTGATCGGCCTGTTCGTGCTGCTGATGTCCTTCCGCCGCAGCCGGCTGGGCGTCGCGGGCATGCGCGGGGAGTCGATGTTCGTCGACCTGCGCGACCGGATCCTCAACCAGGGCGGCATCCCGGCCCTTCCCGACGACTGGCACGCCGAGTCCGCGCTGACCTCCGCGGGCGGCACCCTCTTCGCGGGAGACTTCATCGTCGCCGGCCGACCGGCGCCCGATCGACTCGAGGTCGTGGTCGTCGACGTGTCGGGCAAGGGCGAGCAGGCCGGCACCCGTGCGCTGCTGCTCTCGGGAGCCTTCGGCGGCCTCCTCGGCGCATTGCCGCCGGCGCAGTTCCTGCCCGCCGCCAACGACTACCTGCTGCGCCAGAACTGGGCGGAGGGGTTCGCCACGGCGATCCACCTCTCGGTCCACCTCGACACCGGTGCCTTCGAGATCCGCTCGGCCGGGCACCCCCCGGCCGTCCACCGGGCCGCGGGCGCGGGCCAGTGGCGGATCGTGGACAGCGAAGGTCCCGTGCTCGGACTCATCCCCGGCGCCGAGTTCGCGGCGGTCTCCGGCGTGCTGCGCCGCGGCGACGCGGTGATGCTCTACACCGACGGGATGGTGGAGGAGCCGCGGCGCGACATCGACCTCGGCATCGACCGGCTGCTCGGGCAGGCCGAGTCGCTCCTGCGGGGCGACTTCACCGGGGCGGCCAAGCGACTGGTGGCCGCGCTCGGCTCCAAGGACGACGACCGGGCACTGGTGGTCGTCGCGCGTCGCTGACCCGCGCCCGCCGGCTCGCCAGCGCCGGGCCGGTTGGGGATCGGGAGCCGCGGTGTGGCACCATGTCCGCGTTCCTGGGCCGCCGCGAGGGCGGCGCGGGACGCGCGCGGATGTAGCTCAATGGTAGAGCCCCAGTCTTCCAAACTGGCTACGCGGGTTCGATTCCCGTCATCCGCTCTGAGGTGGTCGCCGTTCCTCGGCTGCGGCGGTGACCACGGTGAACAAGCCACGGGGTGTGGCGCAGTTTGGCAGCGCGCCTGCTTTGGGAGCAGGAGGCCCTCGGTTCAAATCCGAGTACCCCGACCAGCACCTGGGGGAGTCGCTCGCTGCGCGTGGGTCACCTCGACGGCCTCGCCCCGGTGCGCGTCCACGCCGATCCCGAGACGCGGGACGTCCGTCGGCGCGCGAGGGTTTCGAGCGGCTGTCCCGCGTGCTCTACGCTGAGGAATGACTCCGGCCACTCGGCCCGAGCTGCGGGCAGTGTGCCGATAGCGAAGTCCTGTCGCCCGAACGACAGCACCGTCCATCGCGACGCGTCCCGGACCACCATGAAGCAACAACGACAGGAGAAACCTGTGAAGAGCGCCGTCGAGACCTTGAGCCCGACCCGGGCCAAGCTGACCGTCGAGGTGCCCTTCGAGGAACTCAAGCCGAGCCTCGACGCGGCGTACAAGCAGATCGCCCAGCAGATCAACATCCCGGGCTTCCGTAAGGGCAAGGTGCCGCCGCCGGTGATCGACCGTCAGGTCGGTCGGGGCGCGGTGCTCGACCAGGCCATCAACGACGTGCTCCCCAAGAAGTACGTCGAGGCCCTCCAGGCCAACGACCTCGAGCCGCTCGCGCAGCCCGACATCGAGGTGACGAAGTTCGAGGACAACGAGACGCTGGAGTTCACCGCCGAGGTCGACGTCAAGCCGCAGATCGACGTGCCCGACTACGAGGGCCTGAGCGCCGAGGTCGACCCGTTCGAGGTCACCGACGCCGACGTCGAGGAGCAGATCCAGGCGCTGCGTGAGCGCTTCGCGACCCTCATCGACGTCGAGCGGCCCGCCCAGGAGGGCGACTTCGTCGTCATCGACCTGGTCGCCACCAGGGACGGCGAGCCCGTCGAGGGCGCCGAGGTGAGCGGGATGAGCTACCGCGTCGGCGGTGGCGGCATGCTCGACGGCCTCGACGAGGCGATCACCGGCCTGTCGGCCGGCGAGGAGCGCACCTTCACCAGCCAGCTCGTCGGCGGCGACCTGATCGGCCAGGAGGTCGAGGTCCAGGTCAAGGTGACCCAGGTCCAGGAGCAGGAGCTGCCCGACTACGACGACGAGTTCGCCCAGATGGCCTCGGAGTTCGACACCGTGGCCGAGCTGGAGGCCGACGTCCGCGAGCGCCTGGGCAACGGAAAGCGCCTCGAGCAGGCGGCCGCCGCTCGCGACGCCGTCCTGGAGGCGCTGCTGGAGAAGGTCGACGTGCCGCTGCCCGAGGGCATCGTCACCGAGGAGCTCAACGCCCGGCGCCAGAACGTCGAGCAGCAGCTCTCCTTCGCCGGGCTGACGATGGAGAAGTACCTCGAGGACGAGGGGCAGACCATCGAGGAGTTCGAGGCCGACCTCGAGCGTCGCGTCCGTGACGCGCTCGCCGCGCAGATGCTGCTCGACGAGATCGCCAAGGGCGAGGACATCGAGATCACCAACGAGGACCTCACCGGCTACATCATCCGCCAGGCGCAGAGCCAGGGCCAGGACCCGCAGCAGGCGTTCGCTCACATCCAGGAGCACCCGCACCACCTGCAGGAGTACGCCGCCGAGATCTCCCGCGGCAAGGTGCTCGCGAAGATCGTCGAGTCCGCGAACGTCACCGACACCGCGGGCAACGCCGTGGAGCTGAAGAACCTCCGCCCCGACGGCACCATCGGTGAGCCTGCCGACGAGGCGGCCGAGGGTGACGCGCCCGACGAGGCCGGCGAGGCCGCGAAGACCGAGGCCTGAGCCTCACCCGCACGACCGGCCTGATGGCCCGGGGTTCCGCTGCGGCGGAGCCCCGGGCCATCGCCGCGTCTCGGGCGTGTCGGGGGACCGCCGGCTCCCACGCGCCCTCGCACCGCCTAGCCTTCGGAGGGTGAGCCACCCGCAGTCCCAGGTCGTGCACGGGCACGTCGTGCACAGCGAGGACGAGCCGCTGGAGCGCGTGCCGAGGGCGACGCACCCGGCCGCTGCACCCGCAGGCCTGCTCTCCGGCGTGGGTGAGGTGGTCCGGGCCGCCCTCCGCGTCGCCGCCCTGGCTCGTCGCCACTCCGGGCCGCTCGCCCTCGCCGCGGCGCCGCTGGCCCGCGTGGTGACCGGCACCGCCGGGCGGGCGCCGGTCGCGCTCCGCGTCGGCGGCCGCGACCTCGCCCCCGACGCCGACCTGCTCGCTCGCGCGCACCCCGGCGCGGGCGGTCACCTGCTCGTGCTCGTCCCCGGCGCGGGGGAGGACGAACGGGTCTGGGACGGCGGTGTCGACCGCACGGGCGCGACGTACGCCGACCGGCTGGCCGCGACGCTCGGCTGGACCCCGCTGGTGCTGCGCCACGACCACGGCCACGAGGTGGCGGCGACCGGCGTGGTGCTCGCCTCGCTGCTCCAGCGCGTGGTGGACGGGTGGCCGGTGCCGGTCGAGCGCATCGCGCTGGTCGCCCACGGGTCGGGCGGCCTCGTCGTGCGCGCGGCCGGCGGGCTGCACGCCTCGACCGACCTTGGGTGGCAGCACCTCGTCAGCGATGTCGTGCTGCTGGGCACCCCGACGCTCGGGGTGACCGCCCCGAGCCTGTCCGGCGCGGTGGGGCGGCAGCTGGACGAGCAGCTCGCCGGGATCGCCGTCGTGGACCAGGTGCTGCTGGACGCGCCGCCGCTCGGGCACGCCCGGTACGTCGCCGTCAACGACACCGTCTCCACCCGGGCCGACCCGCTCGGCGGGCTCGTCGGCGGTCTGCTGTGGTGGCGCCACCGGACACCGGGCCGGCCCCGGCAGGCGCACGACCTGTTCCCGACCGCCGACCGCTTCGTGGTCGAGGCGGCCGGTGCTCCGCTCGTCAACCATCCCGAGGTGCACCGCGCGCTCCTCGACTGGCTCGCGTAGCAGGCCATGGACCGTCCGGCCGGCCCCACGCTGCTCGACGGCCTCGCGCTGCTCGCCGAGGTCGCCGACGAGCTGGTCGTCGCCACCGTCCGCGACACCCACGCCGCGGTGGGGGACCGTGTCCACGGCATCACCCGGGCCGCCACCGGCGGCACCTCCGCGCTGCCGCAGGCGACCCACCGGACCCTCGCCTCCGGCGTGTACGCCGGTCTCGGACTCACCCTGCGGGCCCTGCGCGCCGGACTCGACCGGGCCGCCGCCACCGGCATGGGGCCCCGTCTGGACGACGACCCGCGCGGCCGCTTCCTGCGCGAGGCGGTCAACGGGCTCATCGGCGACCGGCTCGTCGAGGAGCGCCCACCGCTCGCGATCCCGATGGCCGTGCGCATCGGCGGGAGCGATGTCCCGCTCGACCAGCTCGACCAGGCGTTCCCCGGTGCGGGCGGCCGGGTGGTGGTCTTCCTGCACGGACTGTGCGAGAGCGAGCTCGCCTGGCTGCGCCACCGCGACCGGCTCGGCACGACCTACCCCGAGACCCTGGCCGAGCGCGGCTGGACCCCCGTCATGCTGCGCGCCAACACCGGACTGCCGGTGCGGCAGAACGGCGTCGCCCTGGCCTCGCTCCTCGACGACCTCGTCGCCGGCTGGCCGGTGCCGGTCGAGCGTCTGGTGCTGGTGGGGCACTCGATGGGCGGGCTCATCATCCGGGCGGCCAGTGCCGTGCGCGGCACGCGCTGGCCCGAGCTGGTCAGCGACGTCGTCACGCTCGGCACGCCGCACCTCGGAGCCCCGCTCGCCGCCGTCGCGGCCCACGGGAGCCGCCACCTCGGCAGGCTGCCGGAGAGCGCGGCGTTCGGGCGCGTCCTGGATTGGCGCTCGCGCGGGATCCACGACCTCGTGCTCGGCCTGGACGAGGACGTCCCGCCGCTTCCCCGCGCGCGGTACCGGCTGGTCTCCGCCACGCTCACCGAACGCGCCGCGCACCCGGTCGGCCACCTGGTCGGCGACCTGCTCGTGCGGCCGCACTCGGCCGTGGGACGCGACCGGCGGGGTCGCGAGCTCTTCCCCGGTGCCGAGGTGCTGCACCTGGCGCGCACCGGGCACTTCGGGGTGCTCAACCACCCGGACGTCACCCGCGCGCTCGTCCGCTGGCTGAGCTGATCGCCGGCCTGCGCCGGCCCGGGCGGCGTACCGGAGGGCGCTGACGGGGAGCCGCGCCCTTCTGCTGTCGGCGAACAGGAGGCGACAACCCGTGGAAGTGTCCGGAGCGGCGGCTAGGGTCG